>CAZZEV010000163.1:0-6679 GCA_964653305.1 uncultured Cellvibrionaceae bacterium
GTTCCTCTTCTTCTTCTTCTGGGAGATGATGCTTATCCCCATGTACTTCCTTATATCCTTGTGGGGCCACAAAGCTGTTGACGGGAAAGGGCGTGTCGAGGCTGCAACTAAGTTTTTTATCTATACGCAGTCTTCCGGCTTGCTGCTTCTGTTAGCCATCATCGGTTTAGTGTTTGTACATTACATGCAGACAGATGTTCTAACCTTCGATTATGCCGCCTTGCGCAACACCCAAATGAGCGCCAGTTTGGAAATGATACTGATGCTGGGCTTCTTTATCGCCTTCGCTGTTAAGTTTCCTGTTGTGCCATTCCACTCCTGGCTTCCAGATGCTCACTCACAAGCACCAACCGCTGGTTCAGTTGACTTGGCCGGTATTCTGTTGAAAACCGCCGCTTACGGTATGTTGCGTTTTGCGATTCCATTCTTCCCGAATGCATCGCAGGAAATTGCACCATTAGCTATGTGGCTAGGTGTTGCGGGCATTATTTACGGTGCTTTTGTTGCCTACTCGCAAGATGACATCAAGCGCATGATTGCCTACACCTCAATTTCGCATATGGGCTTTGTGCTGATTGGTATTTATTCTTTCAATCAAATTGCAATGCAGGGCGTTGTGGTTCAAATGTTGGCGCACGGTGTGTCCGCTGCCGGTTTATTCATCATTTCTGGCCAATTATACGAGCGATTGAAGACGCGAGACTTAAATAAAATGGGTGGCCTTTCTTCGCGGATGTCCGGTATTCCGCCCATTGCTATGTTTTTTGCAGCAGCGTCGCTTGGGCTGCCGGGCTTAGGCAATTTTGTGGGTGAGTTCTTGATCCTGGTTGGTACCTTCAAAGTTAATATGACTGTTGCATTGTTTGCCACCTCAGGTTTAGTGCTGGGAGCAGTTTATTCTCTAATACTGGTGCAGCGTTCACTTCATGGCCCAGCGCAAAGCAATGAGCCTCTCGAGGGTATCAATGCCCGCGAATTGACAATGATGCTTAGCTTAATCTTTATTTTGGTCTGGTTAGGCTTATACCCTCAACCAGTGTTAGATACATCAGCAGCAGTTATGAATAGCATTGGCGAATTGATAACTTCTTCTCAAAGCATTCCTGCTGCGCAGTGAGGTTGTAATGACACTAACTTTAGAAAATTTTCAGGCACTTTTGCCGTTACTCATCACCTGCGGGACAACTGTTTTTGTCATGCTCGCAATTGCGATTAAACGCAATCATTGGTGGAACGCAACTGTTACGGTAATCGGGTTAAATATCGCATTGCTGTCTTGTTATTTTGCTTTAAAAGTTATTCCGCAAACGATCACACCATTGTTTGTAGTTGATGGTTTTTCGCTATTTTTCGCGGGTTTGATTTTAGTTGCCGCTTTGGGGGCTACCACCTTAACTAACGCCTATATAGAATCATTCAAGCGCAATCGCGAAGAGATTTATTTGCTGATTACCATAGCAACAGCAGGCGGGATTGTATTGTCTTTCTCGCATCACATGGCTTCATTGTTCATTGGTTTAGAAATGATGTCGGTTGCGCTCTACGGCATGGTTGCCTACACCTATGATCGTGCTCGTTCACTAGAAGCGGCAATTAAATATATGGTGTTGTCTGCAACGGCATCCGCCATCATGCTGTTTGGTATAGCATTGATTTATGCGCAAATCGGCTCGCTCGCCTTCTCTGAAATTGGTGCGGGAATTACACAAGAGCCAAGCCCGTTAATTGTTGTGGGCGGCATGCTGTTAGTGATTGGCCTGTTCTTTAAATTGTCTCTCGCGCCATTCCACTTGTGGACACCAGATGTTTACGAAGGTGCTCCAGCTCCTGTAGGTGCCTTCTTGGCAACAGCAGCAAAAGTTGCCGTGTTTGCAGTATTGGTTCGCTTTGCAATTCTTGAATCTAAGAGCGTATTAGCCTCAACCTCCTTTGTGATCACGCTGATTGTAGTCGCCTGTATTTCAATGATGGTAGGCAATCTACTCGCACTAAAGCAAAACAATATCAAACGCATGTTGGGCTACTCGTCCATTGCACACTTTGGTTATTTATTGTTGCTAGTGCTTGTTGGTGGTCAAAAATTTGGTATCGAAGGTTTTGCTGTTTATTTGGCTATTTACGTAATGACCTCGTTGGCCGCTTTCGGTGTAGTGACCTTGATGTCACATGCAGATGGAAAGCGCGATGCAGATATGTTAAATGACTATCGCGGTCTGTTTTGGCGTCGTCCTTACTTAGCATCCATTTTCACCTTGGCGTTATTCTCATTGGCCGGTATTCCACTTACCGCAGGCTTTATTGGTAAGTTCTATGTAGTTACCGCTGCTGTGGGTGCTGGTTTCTGGGGTTGGATAGGTTTGATATTTGTGGTGCTCGGTTCATCCATTGGTATCTTCTTCTACTTGCGCACCATCATTAGTTTGTTCTTGGCGAAGAAACATATGCACCGCTTCGATGCCGAAATTAACTGGGGTCAACGTACCGGCGGTATCATGGTATTAGGCGCAGCTGCATTTATTTTGGTGATAGGTATTATCCCCAATCCCTTAATGTTTATTGCACAGCTGACTCAACTTGTTTGGGTTGCACAATAATTTAACTGCTTGAGTTTGTTTAAAATGCCGACCTCGCGTCGGCATTTTATTAATTGAATTAAATTTCTAACCGTATAAAGGCGGTTATTTTGGAGGTTGTTGTGGAAATTGCATGTCTTGATTTAGAAGGTGTTTTGGTTCCAGAAATCTGGATTGAATTTGCGAAAGTGACGGGTATCGAGTCCCTGAAAGCCACAACCCGCGATATTCCAGATTACGATGTGTTGATGAAACAACGTCTCCGTATTTTGGAAGAAAACAATCTTGGCTTGAAAGAGATTCAAGATGTAATCGCAACCTTGAAACCACTTGATGGTGCAGTTGAGTTTGTGGATTGGCTTCGTGAGCGCTTCCAAGTCATTATCTTGTCGGATACTTTTTACGAATTCTCTCAACCGCTTATGCGCCAATTAGGTTTTCCAACCTTATTGTGCCACCGTTTGAATGTAGATGAGCGCGGTATGGTTGTAGGTTATACCTTGCGTCAACGCGATCCAAAGCGTCAATCCGTATTGGCTTTGAAAACTTTGTACTACCGCATTATTGCCGCAGGCGATTCTTACAACGACACCACTATGTTGGGCGAGGCGGATCAAGGTATTTTGTTCCATGCTCCACAAAACGTGATCGATCAATTCCCGCAATTCCCTGCTGTGCACACCTACGAAGATTTGAAGAAAGAATTTATTAAGGCGAGTAACCGCGTGTTAACTCTTTAAATTTTCTTGTGTGAAATGAAAAGGGCAGAAGTGAAAACTTCTGCCCTTTTGTTTTTATTGTGCGTTGAAATTTACTTAATACAAATTACTTCTAAAAAAACCAAGCGCAGTTTGGTAGCCCCACAATTGCAGTTCCGCATCATATCTATCGCCTTCATCGCGCATAAAAGCGTGTACGCCATTTACTTCATGCCACTCAAATTTAATATTGGCATCCGTTAATTCTTTATAGACAATTGCACGGCCTTCCGGCGGAATATGCGGGTCTTGTTTGCCCCAAACCATTTGCAGTGCGCCGCGAATTTCTTTGGTTCGAGTGCGGCTGTCATTGCCAGCTTGTGATGGTGTAACACCTGAATGGATATCAGTCGCGTAGAAGCAGCTAGTCGCTAAAATTGCGGGATTAATGGCTGCGCGGTAAGCAAGTCCGCCACCTAAACAGAAACCCATAGAGCCTATATTGCCTGAATAGTAGGGGAGGGTTTGCACGTAATCGATCATGGCTTGAGTGTCGGTATCGTGAGCCTCCAAGTATTTATTCACCTTGTCGGCATTACCTTTGTCGCGGCCGGCATCGTCATAACCTAGTACGGTTCCGATTTGGTTCAGCTCGTGAAAAACTTCTGGCACCACCACAATAAAACCGTGGCCAGCCATAATTTGTGCGCTGCGGCGAATGGGTGATGTCTGCTGAAAAATTTCGGAGTAGAGCAAAATGGCAGGATATTTTTTACCTGCAGTTGATGCATCTTCTTTAGGGCGATACACATAGCAGCGCATGGTGCCGGTGGGTGTTTCTAAATCGACTTGATTGTTTTGAATTAGCATTTCTCTCTCCTAATTATAAATTGCTTAGCTTATGATTTTGCCTTGCTCATGATTCTGTTCGGCCGAAACTCTGCTCCAGCGTATCCAGCAGCACTTTTACCTTGGCGATTGTCTCCTGATATTCTTTATCAGGCTCGGAGTCGGCGACTATGCCGCCGCCGCCCCAGCAGTGAATTCTATTTCTGTCGCGAACGAGTGTGCGAATGGCGATGCTGGTATCCATATTGCGGCAGGCACTTATGTAACCCAAGCTGCCGCAATAAAGTGAACGCCTTACAGGCTCTAACTCTTCAATAATTTCCATGGCGCGAATTTTAGGTGCGCCGGTAATACTGCCGCCGGGGAAGCTGCTAGCAAGCAAGTCCACCGCTGTTTTATTTGGCTTCAAGGTTCCCGTTACTGTGCTTACCAAGTGATGCACATTGGCAAAGCTTTGCAGGCTGAACAGCTCTGGAACTTTAATATCGGTGCAGGTTTTGCTCAGGTCGTTGCGTAGCAAGTCCACAATCATCAAATTCTCAGCGCGATCTTTCAGGCTGGATTCCAATCTTAGTGCGTTAGCGGCATCTTCTTCCGGTGTTTTACCGCGCGCTATAGTGCCCTTAATAGGTTTAGTTTCAGCTCGGCTCTGCTCAAGTTTAATAAAGCGCTCTGGCGACAAGCTCAATATGGTACCTTCTGGTAGTTCCATATAAGCAGAGAAGGGCGAGGGCAGAGCATCGCGCAATCTAAGGTAGGCCTGAAAGCTATCTCCTTGGCAGCTTGCGCTAAAGCGCTGAGCAAAATTGACTTGATAGCAATCTCCAGCAGCTATGTAACGATGAATTTTTTGGATCGCTAGGCGGTAGTCGCTTACATTAAGATTGCTCTCAAAGTTATTGATTTTAAAAGAATTTGAACCACTCTTAAGGTTTTGCTTTAGGTCGTGAAACCTAGTGTTTTGAATGCTTGCCAAGCAAATGCGTTCGATTTCCAAAAAGTTATAAGCAACAGCCACGGCTTTATTGACCACTAACCAAGCCTGCTGACCATGATGGTCTTGCACTATGGCCCAAGGATAAATGCCGATACTCATGTCTGGCAGCTCAATATCCTTGAGTGCGGCTTCTGGCATCTGCTCTAAAGATCGTCCCAAGTCATAGCCAAAATAGCCCAAGGCACCACCACAAAAAGGCACTTGCTCAAGCGATTCTTGTACAGCCGGGAGATAACTCTGCAAAACACTAAAAGGGTTTTGAGTTGAGGTTTCAGACAAGTCGCCTTGCTGAATACAAGTAACTCCATCCACTGTATTTAAACTAACGGCAGGCGCCGCACTCAAGATATCAAACCGACCATAGCTGCTTTGTGGATGGCCAGAATCTAACCAAATCGGCATAGCAAGATGGCGAATTTGCACGAACCAGTCGGCCGAGTTTGGGTAGTAGTGGATGGGGATTAATTGCGCAGATATGGGCATTGAAAATACGGCCTAAAAATATTGCAGGCATTTTAGCGCAAAGCTGTGCAGCTGGTTTGAGTAAATAAGGCAATTGCCAAAAGCCTCTACAACAAACTGATTATTTGCTGTCAGAATAGCGCATCTATAACAATCGGCAGTGTTTTGAGCTGCCTATAAATCTAAGGACGTAGTTTATGATCGTGTTAGTTGTTGGCGCTCTCGCCGGGATTATTTTTGGGTCAATCTTTCTGGGTTATAAAGGTTGGTTCTTGGGTGCGCTTTTAGGCGGCCTAACTAGTTTGGTTCTTCAGCAGATTAAAAAAATTGGTGCGCTGGAATCAGCTGTAAAACAGCTAACCGATGAGCAGCTAAAAACCAATCAACAACTCGCGCTACTCAAGAATAATCTTCAAACACCTAGCGCGGATACAAACACTAGTCCAACGCCGATACCCGTGGCCAAAAAACCACTGGCCGATGTTATTAATGAATCATTAGGGCCTCTTCCAAGCACACAAATATCTACGCCTAACGCCACATCTAATACAGGTGATAAAACTCCAGATGCTGAATCTTTTGATCTAGACCTACCGGATCTAGAACCACCTAAACCAGCACGCCCCGTGATTGTTGCGCCAGTTGTGCCGCCAGTTGTAATGCCACCAGCAGTACCACGCGAACCTAATGCTATCGAGAAAGCATTTGGTTTTGTGCATCGTTTTTTTACCGAGGGCAATCCCATTGTGCGCATCGGCATGGTGGTGATGTTTTTTGGTTTAAGTTTCCTCGTTAAATACGCCTCCAACCAAGGCCTGCTGCCGATTGAATTGCGCATGGCGGCGGTGGCAGCAGTTGCGATTGCATTAATCGGTTTGGGTTGGAAAACCCGGCTGAAAGAGGGCGGTTTTGGGTTGGTATTGCAAGGCGGTGGTATTGCCGCGCTCTACCTCACGGTATTTGCGGCGGCAAAAATGTATTCGCTTATGCCAGCCGGTGCTGCCTTTGCAGTGATGTTTATTATTGTGATGCTCGGTGCTGCGCTTGCGGTTTTGCAAAATGCGCAAGTGCTTGCGCTTATGGCCACTGCTGGCGGTTTT
>CAZZEV010000164.1:0-6673 GCA_964653305.1 uncultured Cellvibrionaceae bacterium
GGCTGAGCAAACCCGCGTAATAGTGCCGACCATGACTGATGTGCTCTGCGGCGCAAGTCGCCCCGGCCATTTCGAGGGCGTTACTACCGTGGTCACCAAACTATTCAATATCGTCCAGCCCGATGAAGCTGTGTTCGGCATTAAAGACTTTCAACAGTTGGCCGTAATTCGGCGGATGGTGGAAGACTTGTGCATCCCCATCAAGATTGTTGCCGGCGATATTGTGCGCGAAACCGACGGCTTGGCCATGAGCTCGCGTAACGGTTTTATCACTGCCGATGAGCGCCCGCGTGTGGCGCAATTGAATCGTAGTTTGAATTGGATCAAGCAAGAAGTTGTTCAAGGTCGCCGTGATTTTAACGGTTTGATTGACGCAGCAAAGGAACAAATCCAAGCAGCTGGATTCAAGGTTGATTATGTGAATATTTGCAATAGCCGTACCCTTGAGATGGCTGCCCATGACGATACGGAAATCACCATACTCGGCGCCATGTATACACAGGGCGCACGCTTGATAGATAATGTGTCGGTCGTTTTGGAGTAAGGCTCCAAAATAGATCTAGGGGTGGGGTGGTCGAGATCCCGAGTGTGCGCTGAGGCGGCACTCAAATTGGTGCGCTGGTACTTGGTTTACTGGCGATGGAAGTCGATGAAGGACTATGGTTGCAAGCCAATCGTACGCGGTTGAACTGCAGCCTCCTTGAACTAGCAACAACTGAATTTTCGGCTTCTGGAGGTTACTTATGTTAACTCACATGCTTAAAGCAAAATTACACATGGCCAAGGTGACTCAAGCGGAGCTTTGGTATGACGGCTCCTGCGCAATTGATGCTGACTTGGTAAAGTTAGCTGGTATGCGCGAATTCGAACAAATTGATATTTATAACGTTAGCAATGGCGAGCGTTTTCATACCTATATTATCCTCGCTGAGGCCGGCTCTGGTACCTTCTCCATGAACGGTGCTGCCGCACGTAAGGTATCGGTTGGTGACCGTGTCATTATTGCGACTTACGGATATTTTAATGATGCTGAATTGGCGGAACACAAACCGAAGTTGGTGTACCTTAATGAAGACAACACCGTAAATCGCACCTCTGACAGCATTCCTATGCAAAATCAGGACACGCAACCGCTGAAAAACTAAGTGGTTGTGATTTTGGAAAAAGCCGCTTCTGCGGCTTTTTTTATGCCCTCTAATTGATGTCTAAGGTTTAATCGTTAAGCCCAATCGCTCATAAGCTTGTCGCAAATAAGTATTACCTAATCAGTTTTCTTATTCTTACACTTCTTTATTTTGCTTATACCTTGTTGACAACGTTGTCGCTGTAAATTTGTTGGCTAAACTGGTAAGCTGGCACTCCAGATTTTTGGGTTGACCTGCCCAACCTCAACTCAATAAGCGTCATGTTTTTACAACCCGCTATAACAAAATAACAGCTGTGAGAATCAACCATGTCAGACGTAACTCTTTACCCTGTTCCAGAGCACTTTAAAGCCAATACTGCGATTGATCTTGAGCGCTATAACACCATGTACGCGCAGTCGATTACCGATCCGGATACCTTTTGGGCGGAGCAGGCTAGTCAGTTTTTGACATGGCAGGCGCCTTGGTCACAAGTGACCAAGAGTGATTTGCGTAAGGGCGATGTGCAGTGGTTTATCGATGGAAAGTTGAATGTGAGTGTCAACTGTATCGATCGCCATTTACCCGCGCGTGCTGAGCAAGTGGCCATCATTTGGGAAGGCGACGACCCAGATGAAGATCAATTCATTACCTATCAAGAGCTGCACGACGAGGTTTGCCAGCTTGCGAATGCGCTGCGCGCTCGCGGCGTGAAAAAGGGTGACCGCGTTTGCATCTATATGCCGATGATTCCGGAGGCCACTTATGCGATGTTGGCTTGCGCTCGTATCGGCGCGGTGCATTCGGTTGTGTTCGGTGGTTTCTCACCTGAAGCCCTAAAAGACCGTATTTTGGATGCCGATTGCCAAGTTGTGATTACTTCTGACGAAGGCCTGCGCGGTGGCAAGCGCGTTCCATTGAAAGCCAATACCGACACTGCCTTGGCCAACTGCCCTGGCGTGCACACTTGCATAGTGGTGCGCCGCACCGCCGGCTCAATTAGCTGGGATAACGCCCGCGATTTTTGGTATCACGACCTTATTGCCAAACAAGCCACCACCTGCGAACCAGAAATCATGGATGCTGAAGACCCGCTCTTCATCCTCTACACCTCAGGCTCCACTGGCAAACCAAAAGGCGTGTTGCACACCACCGCAGGCTACTTGTTGCAAGCGGCCATGACTCACAAATACGTGTTCGATTACCAAGAGGGCGAAACCTATTGGTGTACAGCGGATGTGGGTTGGGTGACTGGCCATAGCTATATCGTTTATGGCCCGCTAACTAACGGCGCGACCACCTTGGTATTTGAAGGCATTCCCACCTACCCTGATGCCTCGCGTTTCTGGCAAGTGATCGATAAGCACCAAGTCAACATTTTCTACACTGCACCTACCGCAATTCGTGCGCTTATGGGTGCCGGCGATGATTGGGTTAAGAAAACGGCGCGCACCAGCTTGCGCGTGCTCGGCACCGTGGGTGAGCCAATTAACCCAGAAGCTTGGGAATGGTACTACCGCGTGATTGGCGATAGCCGCTGCCCGATTGTGGATACATGGTGGCAAACCGAAACTGGCGCACACATGCTCACGCCCTTACCGGGTGCCATCGCACTTAAACCGGGTTCGGCCACTGTGCCTTTCTTTGGTGTGCAACCCGCGTTGTTGGATGCAGAAGGCAATGAAGTCACCGGCGCAGGTGAGGGTAATTTGGTGATTAAAGCGGCTTGGCCGAGCCAAATCCGCAGTGTTTATGGCGATCACCAACGCTGCATAGACACTTATTACAGCACTTATCCTGGCTACTACTTCACCGGCGACGGCGCACGTCGTGATGCCGATGGCTACTACTGGATCACTGGTCGTGTAGATGACGTTCTCAACGTATCCGGCCACCGCATGGGCACTGCTGAAGTCGAATCGGCTTTGGTGCTGCACGAAAAAGTTGCCGAGTCAGCCGTGGTGGGTTACCCGCACGACATCAAAGGCCAAGGTATTTACGCCTACGTGACCTTGATGAACGGTGAAGAGCCTAGTGATGAACTGAAAAAAGAATTGCTGGCGCTTGTGGTAAAAGAAATTGGCGCAATCGCCCGCCCCGATATTATTCAATGGGCACCGGGTTTGCCGAAAACCCGTTCGGGTAAAATTATGCGTCGCATTCTGCGCAAAATCGCTGCCAATGAAATTGATACATTGGGCGATACCTCGACCTTGGCCGATCCGTCTGTGGTGACGCAATTAATTGAGAACCGTGCGAATAAATAAATGTTTGCTGGTCGATAGAAGCTAATGATAGAAACTAAAAAGGGCGCAAGTGATTGCGCCCTTTTTTTACAACTTTTTTTGGTTTGGTGTGTTTTAGTGGAGTTGGTTAATGGGAACCTTTTTCTGCAGGATTACCGCAGCTCTTGGCGGTATTGCAACCACCGCAGCCACCACAACTGCCCGAAGATTTTTTACCGAACGGCAACCATTGGCGCGTTAAATAAGCCACCGCGCCCAGCACGATAAAACCCATAATAATTTCTTGCCACATAACCCCGTCCTCTCGTTAAAACCACTGCTCAGGAACAGTGGTTTAGATTAACCAGCTTGCAATAGTGTAAGTCGCCCAAGCTGCAAAATAGGCGAGAGCGAAAAGGTAAAGCGTAAACCAGACGGTCGCTTTAACGGAGTTTGTTTCGCGTTTAACCACAGCAATAGTCGATATACATTGCGGCGCATAAACGAACCAAGCTAAGTAGGCTAGTGCGACGGGCAGGCTCCACTCTTGGCCAAGGGCTGTGCCTAAAGCCGCATCAACATTGTCGCCACCCACAGCGTACACGGTAGCGAGGGCGCTTACGGCTACTTCGCGCGCAGCCATAGCGGGGATGAGTGCAATACACATTTGCCAGCTAAACCCGAGCGGAGCGAAGAGGTATTGCATCCACGCACCCAATTGACCGGCAAAACTGTATTCAATGGCCGGACGTGTGGCATCAGCGGGTGCTCCAGGGAAAGTGACTAAGACCCAGAGAACAATTGAGAGCGCAAGAATAATGGTCCCCACGCGGCGTAAGAAAATCCACACACGCTCTTTCAAACCCATAATTAGGTGATAGGCCATTGGCCAACGATAACTTGGCAGTTCAAGCAATAGTGGGTAGTGCTCGCGTGATTGATTGCGGCGCATAATCAAGGCCACAATTGCAGCACTTACAACACCCGCCAAGTAGAGTGCAAAAAGCGTTAGCCCCTGCAGGTTGAAGATGCCCCAGACGGTTTGCTCTGGAATAAAGGCTGCAATAATCAACGCATAGACCGGCAAGCGCGCCGAGCAGGTCATCAGTGGCGCAATCATAATGGTGATAAAGCGCTCGCGGGGATCGGAAATAGAGCGCGTAGACATAATGCCAGGTACGGCGCAGGCAAAGCTTGAAAGCAGGGGGATAAACGAGCGGCCAGAAATACCCAATCCACGCATGGGGCGGTCGAGCAAGAAGGCGGCGCGAGTGAGGTAGCCTGTGTCTTCCAATACCAAAATAAAGAAAAACAGAATAATAATTTGCGGCAGAAACACGATCACCGAGCCTAAACCGGCGATTAAACCTTGCACAATAAAGTCTTTGAGAATGCCATCGGGTAAACCCGTGCTGGCGGCTTCACCCAGGTAGCCAAAGCCCGCGTCGATTAAATCCACCACTGGCGATGCCCACGCAAATACGGCTTGAAACACCACCATCAAAATCGTAAAGAGCACCACTAAGCCCAGAACGGGGTGCATGACCACCGAATCTAGACGCTCCTGCCAGCGCGGTAAATCTACTGGCTGAACAACATGCTCCTGCATGATTTTTTCGATGTGATGGTAAAGCTCTTCAATAGAATCGTCGCGGCTCAGCTCATCAATTTGGTTGAGCGATAGGGTTTGAGTGTCATCGGCGAGTGGGTTTTTCGCGTGATTAACAGCAAACTCGGCCAACACCTTGCGCAATTCGTCGGTGCCGTGGCGATTGACTGCCACAGTCTCAATGACCGGCATACCGATTTCGCGCGCGAGGCCAGCGGTGTTAATCGTGATGCCGCGTGAGCGGGCGGCATCCATTTGGTTAAGCGCCAAAATCATGGGGCGATTGAGGGTTTTAAGCTCCATCACCAAACGCAATCCTAGGCGCAAATTGGTGGCGTCTATAACGGCAATCAGTACGTCGGGTTTGGCTTCGCCGGCAATTTTGCCAAGAATAATATCGCGCGCTACTTGCTCGTCGGGCGAGGTAACAAACAGGCTGTAGGTGCCGGGCAAGTCGAGTAATTCTGCGGGCTCGGCTAAATCGCTAATGGGGCCAGAACGCCGTTCAACCGTCACGCCTGGGTAGTTTGCGACCTTGGCGCGGGCGCCCGTTAAACGGTTGAACAGGGAGGTTTTACCGCAGTTGGGGTTGCCGATTAAAGCAAAGCGAATGGACATTAATGGCTACCTGAAATCAATTCCACACGAATTTTTGCTGCTTCAGCGCGGCGTAGCGCGAACTTTGTGCCGTTGACTTGTACCGCAAGTGGGTCGCTACCTAAGAGGCCAAAACCAATGATCTTAAGCTGCGCACCCGGCAAAAACCCCAACTCTTTAAGGCGCAAGGTAACTTGCTCATCTTGGCTGCCAAACAGCGTTTGCGGCTGTAAACCTACAATGCGAACCTGCGCGCCTTTACGGCATTCGTCTAAACGCATTGAGCCGATATTGGCTTCTACAGCGGATGCTATGGCAATGCTGGGGGCAACGGCAGAATTCATGCAGATGATCTCTAGGTGCAAATGAGAGTGATTACTATGTAGATTAAACTATTTGCCCCAAGTCCGCAAACCAAAAGCCTGCATTTTGAACAATTATTACGGTTTGTTTGATGCAAGTAGACTTTGCGTTATGGCGAGTTATCGGCAACGAATTGGTTTGTTTAGGTGAGGGATACTGAGGGGAAAGCGCCGCCCGGTGCGACTTGGCGGCGCTGATGGTAGGGATTAGAAGTTTTTCTTAGCGGCTTTTTGTGCCTTCGCTAAGGCTTGGTCAAATTTACTGTTGCGTGCGAGCTTTTTACAGGCTTTGGATTCGGGCTGCGCGCAGGCATGTTCGGCAGAAATATCCTCTACAATTCGAAAGCCTCCTATGGATCCGACCCAGTTGACAGATGCCGGTGAACGTTTTGCGGATGGCTGTGGTGACCAATGCCAACTACCACCACGAACCATCCGCTGGGCGCAATCGCCTTCATAGCAATCCTGTGTGAACTCTGAGATGTTCCCCACCATGTCATATAAACCAAATGCATTGGGCTGATAGAGCCCTACCACACTGGCATAGCCTGACTTGTCATTGCAGGGCACAACACCTACATGGTCTTTTGACTCAAGGCCATCGTAATCGCGTTTGATGGCTGCTTCAGCCGCTTGGTCAGCAATGTTCGCATAGGTACAAGCTTGCGCTGCATCATCGCCCCAGTAGTAGGTTGTGGTTGTACCTGCTCTTGCGGCGTATTCCCGTTCTGCATCACCGGGGAGGCGACAGTGCTT
>CAZZEV010000165.1:0-6651 GCA_964653305.1 uncultured Cellvibrionaceae bacterium
TAAAGCTCGGCATAGTTTCTACAGGAAATCGGCCAGGCAAATATAAATTAGTAAGTCCGCGATCAATAACTTCTTTTTGTATGCAAAGCTTACTGCTACCATCCCCCAACACAACAAAATTAATATCCTTGCAATCTTTCAATAAAGTTGCAGCTTCTACAATGACACCCACCCCTTGAGCTGCACCGATATTACCAGCAAAAACCACAGAAAAACCATCACCAAGTCCTTGCACGTTAGGCGCAAGCACCCGTGGTGATTTTGTGAAACTAGCATCGACAGAATTTGGATAATACTTTATAGGGGTATTAGAAGCAAGCGCCTCCACTGGCTTTATAAATGCATTTGATTGAACCAACAGCAAGTCTGCACGACTATAGATATAACGAACAACAACCTCGACAAAGCGCAAAATAAATCGATTACGAACATACCCTGTTGCCGACAAACTTTGCGGCCAAAGGTCCTGCACCCAAATTACCACTGGTACTTTTTTCAACCAGCCCAAAAACAAAGCTGGCAAAGCAAGAAGCAATGGTGATAACCCATAGACGAATATTACGTCATACTTCTTACCTCGCTTTAACCATGGCCCAAAAAATAAACCACACACGATAAAAGACAAATAGTTAAAAATCAAACATATGCGACTGTTTTTGCTGCGTGGAATTAAAGGAACACGACTAACATTAACGCCAAAATAGTCTTCTACTGACAATCCAGTAATTTGGTACCCTTGAAAAATTTGCCCCCCTGGATAGTTCGGCTTTCCAGTCAATACATCTACTTTAACGCCCTTTTCAACCAATGACTTAGCAACATCATTAATTCTAAACTCTTCGGGCCAAAAATACTGCGTTACAATTAATATATTCATTTCAAATTCTTGCTCGTTTATTTATGAGCCCCACGTAGACATTTAAGATTTCTGAAGCTGCACTTGCAATGGAAAAATTTTTAACAGCCCAAACACTAGCCGCATTGCCCATTTTAAATCTCAGTTGCTCATCTTCAACCATTCTTTGAATGGCATCGGCAATTAGTTTAGGATCAGGCCTGGGTATTGCCAATCCTGTTACCCCATGCAAGATAGCATCAGGCAAAGGATTATCAACAGCAACAATACTAGGCACACCATAAAATGCGGCCTCAAACACAGGCCTACCTGCCGCATTTAAATGCGAAGGAAAACACAGAATATCAAGTGTAGAGTATATTTGATGCACATCCGAAACAAACCCCAACAACTTAACATTATCTTCAAGCTCGTTATCTATAATTAGACTCTTTAAATTTGCACGCACATCATGGTAAAAACCAAAAATATTCAATAACCACGCACGTACTCCACTTAAATTTCTTGCATTTTCACCGACAATTATGCATTCAACGTCTATGCAACGCTTCTTTAGAATCACAAACGCATCCAACAGCTCGTATACGCCCTTCAGAGGAATTAGAACCCCCATAAATCCAACACGAATTTTTCGATTTGGGTTAATTATTTTACAAGCATTTAGAGAAGAATTTGTTTTCATCACCAAGCCATTGTGGACTACCTTTATGTTTAATGATTTTTTAATTGTGTTAGCAACACCATAATCAATCGGAATAACGACATCAGCAAATTGACTCAAGCAATAATTAATAAATCTTGATCTTAAACTAGCTTCTGGCATACATTGCAATGATCGAACATGAACTACCATCGGCAATTTAAGTAACCACTTTGCCACCAGCGCCAATGGCAGCAGCGTGACTTCATTAACATGCAAAATATCAAATTGCTGACTACGCAAAGCCCAAATAGATCGCAATGATCCAGGAAGAAATACTAATTCACGCAATAGAATTAACCATCGTACACCACGATAATGTCCATAAAGAGTACTATCGAATTGCGACAAACCCCAACTTGTTTTTACATCAAGCCCCGCATCCAAAAAAGCACTTACAGCAGAGCCTCTAGGCGTCAGAACCGTCCCACCAACACCCCTTTCTTTTAATTTCTTATAAAGCTCAATTAGACTCTTTGAAGCTCCACCAAACGCTCCAGCAGGATGCAAATATAAAACTCTCATTGCTAACAACTTGCCTTTTATCGCCTGAATTTATTAAACCAAAAAGCCAAATATGCACGCTCAGATTTTGTCATCAGCAGATATGCATATGCCACCCCCGCTAATAAAATAAGGAAACTCCACCAATGCACCGTCATATCAGACCATGAAAATACCGTCGCCAAAACAATCATTAAGCAACCTATCAACCATTGCTTCAAAACCAATGAATCAACGCTAAATAAACCACTTGAATAAACACGCCAAGCATGCATTATGAAATAAACCATATATGCGCACAGATACGCTACCCCTACAACCCAAACTCCATATGGCATTAATAAGTAGGCAGTTACAACAAAAACGAAACACCACACCATTTCTCTAATTAAAAAAGCAAGCATATCTGCACGCGCAATTAAAATGGTAGCAAATACAGAACCATACGAACGAAATAAATCGCCAAGCAAGGTCCACCGCATTATTTCAAGTGCAGGCAAAAACTCATTGCTGTATAAAATATTAATTACCAAAGGCTTAAATACAATCAAACACAATAAAACTGGTACAACGGCAATAGTTGAAAAACGTAACGCCATTGACAAATGGAGAGACGAAGTAGCTTCTGTTGTTTTTGCACTAGCAGTTGGCAAGAGGTATGTTTGTAATGATGTTAAAAATAATGTTAAGTATATTGCCCCAATGCCCCATGCAACATCAAACCACGCCGCTGCAGATATACCGTAACTTTTGACAACCGCCATTCTGATGTAAAACACACTAGCCATCCCTACGAAGGATGCCACCATCGTAGGAAGCGCGATATATACCACGCGGATACCAGCGTGTAGAGAATAATTAGTGAATAAATCCACCATCCTAAAATTGAAATTAATTTCTCTTTTTACAAAAAAAATTGAAGCCGCCGATCCAAATAGAAATGCACCAAATAAAATAAGAATTAATCCTTGGAATAGACCTGCACTGTACGCAATATAAGCCGGATATATAAATATCACAGCCCCCAATGCAGTAATGACATTCACCCACGCCACAGATGCTATCTGAACATAGGCATTCAACACCCCACGGAAATATACCATTACTGAACTTAATATCACTGGCGGGATTAACCATGGAAGAATAGTGTCACCACTTTTGAAAATTAAAACCTCAGTTAGCTCAACAGGAACTGTTAATATAGCAGCAACTACAAGCAAATTAAATAAAACAAAGATCCAAAATGCTGTAACTAGATATTTCCCGCGCTCTGGAGATGGCCAACTAGCAACGCCTTGAACAATCGCATTCCCTCCACCGCCAAGTGCTGCGACAGCTGTTAATGACTGTTGCGCATTGCGTATGATTGAGAAAAGACCAACACCTGACGGCCCTGTCAGGACCGCCAAAATCTTCATACTTATTAAACTAAGCAATAAAACAACGGCTTGCCCCATTCCAGACTTCATCGTTGCAATTACCATTGCCTTCATTCCGATTTTCTCACTCATTATTCACATCACTTTCAACTCCGTCGTGCTCATATAACAGAGATATCAACATTAGGAAAATAAGACCGCCACTTAGCAACGTAGCAGTTAGCGGACTTACAGTTGCAGTGAAAAAGCTAGTTACGCTTGCAAATTTTACAACTACATTTCGAGATGAAAAAATAACAGCTGAACAAAATACAAATACAACACAATAGAAAATAACACCAATCCAACCAAATGCCAATTTGGCATCGACTAAAAAAACGGTATTTGACGCGCCTGCCCCCCCCTCTGGGACACCAAATTCATACTCATAAACCATCTTCTCAATTTCCATTTTCGGCTCACCAATCAACCAAGCATAGATACCTATCGACCGCCCTAGTGTCAGCTTAGAATTCAATATTTCATCACCAAAGCGCATCCAGTCATATGCTGTCACATACGGTATCCAGAATGTTCTATTTGTCATAATCATTAATTTACCCTTAGCACCAGTGGGATCAGTTACAGTATCAAACGGCACACCCATAGAGTTTATGAAATTAAAAAAGTAATGTCGCTGAGGATCTCCTCGTCGTCCGATTCCAAAACCTTTAATTTCTATTTTTCCATTTGTTGTTTCTGTGTTTTCAGCAACTGACTGGTATTGGTTAGCATTTCGATTAAGCCCGCCCATACTCAAAAAAGTCCAAATAGAAATGCATGCCATGCATATTGCCAAATATTTGATACTGTTCGCCCATTCGCGTCGCGATACTGAAATTAAAATAATTGGAAGAAATGCAAATAACGACGATGCTTTCTCTAGTGAAACTCCGTAACAACACAACAACCCCAACAATACCCAATATCTCGAACCGCTTTTAGTCCAAAATAAATATGTAACGATCAAAGGCATTACTGTTCGCCCCAAAATAACATATAAATAACGCAATAATGCATCCGGCCCTTGTCTATTAACAAATAAATTAGCTCTTGCTGTCGCTATATCGAGCCAATCAGCTCCACGTAATGCAGCCTCTATTGGGGTCTCAACCACCGTAAGAGCAGCAACGACTAACACAGTCAAATATACTAACAAACACAGCCAAGATATTAGCCGCCAATTTATCGAGCCACCCAACTGCAGTAAAATTTTCCTTATTCTGTGATTATCAAGTAATTTTTCAAAATACTTATACAAGCCATAGTAGGCAATTAAGAATGTAGTTAATAAAATTAATATCTCTATCGCATATATATCGCGAAATACAAAAAGACCTAATAAACTCGCAGGTAAATATATTGCCAACATTAGAATGACAGGCAAATGAAAGAAATTTTTATCAGTTATCAAATTCATGAAGATTAAACCTGGCTTTTTCTTACTTAAAAGTATAACTATACCATTTACAAAAATTAATCCACCGCCATACCTGTGGAGTAAATGGAGCATTTCCACTAACGATTTCATCAAAACTTTTAACCATCTGCTTTTGGTCAATAAATGGTAATTGCAACTCGTCTTCCAACCATGTCCTAATTGTATCTGCCATAGTTAGCAACCATTGCTTTTCAGGTGTTGCAAAACCGATTTTATCCTTCCGATAAAGCACATCATCGGGAACAATCCCTTTCATTGATGCTCTCAATAAATTCTTACTTTCTCCATTTATAGATACCAAATATTCCTCAGGCAAACCGAGCATAAAATCCGCTAACTGTGGCGTAAGAAATGGAACCCTACTTTCAATTGAAAAGCGCATAGAGTTTCGATCCCCATGACGCAGCAGAGCTGACAAACCTTTTTGACTAATTGATTTAGCCAATCTTGCCATCATGCGCCGGCCCTCTGCATTTCCTTTATTTCTATCTTGTGGATACCTTAACTGAACCCCTTCTTCCAATAAAGGCCCCTTAATTAGCCATTCAGGAACGTTTTTCATTCCGTTTAATTCACGAAGCGCCTGATATACAGTGCCAGAACTATATTCTTGCACAAGACGCTTAAATGCGTCCACCCTGCTCCGCCCAGGCCATTTAGACCATTCGTTAAAAAAAGTCCAAGCATCAATGTATTTTTTATTTTCAATCAAGCTACGTATCCGCTCTCCCGGATAAGCGTTATAACCACCTTGCAACTCATCCGCCCCTTGCCCATCCAAGGTTACGGTCATACCATGTTCTTTAGCCAATTTAAACACACGGTATTGAGCGTATATGCTTGTTCCACCAAAGGGCTCTCCTTGAGTAATAATTAAATCTTCAAGGTCATCAGCAAGTTCATCTGGCGTAACTTGTAATTTATTAGGCACAGCATGTACATAAGCATTGATTCGATCAACCCATAACTCTTCTGACACCGTTGAGTCTGATGCAATATAGCTAAATGTATGTATGGGCGCATCTGGCTCTAAATGCCTCATAATACAAACCAAAGTAGATGAATCTAGTCCACCCGATAACGCGGCACCTAACGGCACATCACTTCGCAAATGCAGTCGTACGCTCTCAACTAACAATTTCCGCAGCTCTGATGCCGCCTCATCAAACGGGATAATTTCACGTTTTAATATAGATGGAGCCCACCACTGCGAGACATAAGGCTTAGAAAGCTCGTCTAACTTAACTGTTAACATGTGCCCAGGCGGCAGTATATTAACATCCTTTATAAAGGTATCACATCCCGAGTCATATTCGCCATGCACCAAGTAGTCATATGCACGTTGCCAATTTAGTTGACTTTTGTCATTTTGCATTTCTCGTAATGCATTTTGTTCTGATGCAAATCTGAATCCATTTTCATCAGTCGAAAAATAAAAAGGCTTAATTCCAAAATTATCTCGCGCAGCAATTATTGTATTTTCAAACTTATCAACTATTACGAAGGCAAACATACCCAGCAACTTAGGCAGTGAAGCAGAACCCCACATGCTCCATGCAGCAAGCAACACCTCTGTATCAGACTTTGTTTTAAAAGAAACTCCTTTTCGCTGCAACTCAGACCTTAGCTCAATATAATTGTATATTTCTCCATTGAAAACAATTGAATATCGACCATCGCGTGTATGCATTGGTTGATTCGCACTATCAGACAAGTCGATAACTGAAAGTCG
>CAZZEV010000166.1:0-6641 GCA_964653305.1 uncultured Cellvibrionaceae bacterium
AGCACCTGATGCATGGGAAGGTGTGCGAGAACATACAAAATTTGGCCCGATTGCCATGCAAGTGAATGCCTGGTCACCGGAAACGGCAATGAATGAGCAGAAATTATTCACAGTGAATGTATGGAGCCGAGGTATTAACGATGGGAAAAAAAGACCCGTTATGTTTTGGCTTCATGGCGGTGGTTTTAGCGTAGGTGCAAGCGACGACCCGATTACTGATGGCAAAATGCTTGCCCAAAAAGGTGATGTTGTTTTGGTGTCGGTAAATCACCGTTTGAATATCATGGGCTTTTTGGATATATCAGCCTTTGGTCCTCAGTACGCGAACTCCGCGAATGTGGGCATGCTCGATGTTGTCGCCGCGCTGCAGTGGGTAAATAAAAATATTCGCAATTTTGGTGGTGACCCCAAGAACATAACTATTCTGGGTGAATCTGGCGGCGGCGGGAAAGTGGGTACCTTGTTATCCATGCCTGCCGCAAATGGTTTATTTCATAAAGCCATTATTCAAAGCGGTACCCTCTTAAATGTAATGACAAAAGAAAAGTCAGTTGAGGTGGGCAAGGCGCTTGCAGAAACCCTTGGTCTAACCAAAGACAACATCAGCCAAATTAATAATATTCCTTACAAAACATTGGTTGAAGCAGGCAATAAAGCCTTAGAGAAAACTGTTGGTTTGAGAAAGCCCGGTTCCACAACCATGGTTGGGTTTGCACCCGTTCCAGATGGTGTGAATTTATTGCAGCAACCTTTTACGCCAGATTTTTCGGATATGTCTAATAATATCCCGCTGTTAATGGGTACAACCCTTAATGAATTGGTGAAAACGGCTTACGCAGAAAAAAATCTGACCATGGAAGAGGCTAAAAAACGTTTGGAAAAAACCTATGGCGATAAAACTGATACCTATATAAAGCTTTTTGAAAAAACCTATCCCAACGCTACACCGCAAGATTTAGTGTCTATAGATACACTATTTCGACCAAACACTATTGTCACTGCTGATGCACGTTCTGTTAAAACAAAAGCGCCGGTATACGCCTATCTACTGACTTGGAAGAGTGACGTTGATAACAACTCTAAAGGTTCGTTCCATGGTTTGGATATTCCGTTGGCGTTTAAAAATATTGAGCTCGGTAAGCATTGGACCGGTACCAGCGATGAAGCTAAAACACTTGCGGAAAAAATGAGTACTGCATGGATTAATTTTGCGAAGACCGGTAATCCCAATGACAAATCCTTACCAGCATGGAAGCCTTATTCGCGCGAAAATGGCGAGACCATGATCTTCGATAAAGAGCCTAAAATTCTTAACAACCACGACAGAGAATTGATGCAACTGATCAAGTCCATTCGTTAATCTAATACCTAACTTTTAACATTAGGAAATCGCAAATGAAAAAAATAAAATCTGTATTTCTGCTTGGGATCTTGGCAATTGCGGCACCGTCTTTTGCGCAAGACGCGGCTTCTCGGGTTATTGAAGATGGCGGTACGGGTAAGTATTCAGCCGTTATGGTAACGGATGCTTCTTTGGCAACGCATACCATTTTTAGGCCAAAAGATATTGATGGATTTAAAGGTAAAAAAAGCCTGCCGTTAATTGTGTGGGGCAACGGTGCCTGTTTTGATTCACCCTTTGAGCATGTTAATTTTTTAAGTGAAATTGCATCGCACGGTTTTATGGTAATTGCCATTGGCACCATGCCGAAAGAAACGGGTGAGCAAAATAAAGGGCGGTCAACATCATCAAAATTGAAAGACGCAATGGATTGGGCAATTGCACAAAATGGCGATAAAAATAGCGCCTACTTCAAAAAAATTGATACCAAACACATCGCCGTTGCTGGTATGTCGTGCGGTGGTTTGCAGGCACTGGAAGTTGCGCCTGATCCAAGAGTGTCTACGTTGCTAGTTGCTAACAGCGGAATCTTTATTGATCCTATTCGTGGTAACGCTATGCCTATGATGCCGCAGCTCGACAAAACCCATTTAACAAAAATTCATACACCAACGCTTTATTTGCTCGGTGGCCCATCCGATATCGCCTACAAGAATGGTATGGACGATGTTGCAAATATTAATCATGTTCCCGTGTTTGTGGGCAATTTAGATGTTGGTCACGGCGGCACCTATGCTCAACCCCATGGCGGCGATTTTGCCAAGGTTGCAACGGCTTGGTTCAGTTGGAAATTAAAAGGCGATAAAAAAGCGAGCAAGTTATTTACGGGCGATACCCCAGACATTACTAAAATGCCAGGCTGGAGCTTTGAGAAAAAGAAACTGCCTTAACAATAAAAAATGCAGCGCCCGCATTTGAGCGGGCGATTTAGTTGCACCTCTATTGGCCGATCAGCGATATTTTTCAAATTCGATGATCGGCCAATTCCTAAGTTTACTGCCTAACCGCAAAAAACATAGTTGCTATCTGAGTCCTCGATAGCATGAATTCGCCTTTTGTTAAAGTTCGTATCTCTTGCCCGAGCAAGCTTTAGCGGCTTCTAGCAGTATGCTATAACGCTAAGTTTGTCAAACGCTCATAATGCTTTGTCATTGACGTTAATTGGCTAAATGATATCTAATTTTGTGCCACAAGTGGACGTATCGTAAAACTACAAAAGGTAAGCAAATTTTCAATTTTCAATTTAAAAAACAAAGAATTTTCAATACGTCCGTTGTTGAAGGCTAGACCGAAACTTTTAGAAATTCATGCGGTCAGAGGTATGAAAATTCGCCTAGATGGATTTCTCAGCAAACCAAACCTGTACCTACCGTCATTAATTGTACTCCATTGACATGAGTGTCAAATGCGCGGCTTCCTTATAATGAAGCTACTGAGTTGTGATTGTTGTTATTTATAATACATTATTTGATTATTAATTCTTACATGGGAGTTATTGAGACGATGTTAAATTTTCCAAAAGGAAGTTTTTATTTTATTGTATTCACGTCATTGGCTTTATGTAGTTGTGTACCCAGTACTTATATGCAGCCGGCTACCGGCGATCTATCTACAATCAAATTTGAGTTGCCTCAAGGTGACAAAAAAATCACTATTTACGAAAAACCCGAACAATGTGAAGGCCCGAAGCTCGCGCTTATGGAGAAAGATGAAACTTTCAAAGAGGTCAAAGTTAAACGAGGCGAAAAGGTAAGTTTTACGGTGAATTATGTCTTGGGAAGACAGTACAACCAAAGGCAAACTGCGACTAACTCCTGCCAGATTACCTATACCTTGAACGCGACCGATAAAGATTATCACTTGAAATATGTTCTTTATTCTGGCGGAATTTGTGATTTGGAAGCTCAACGACTTGCCGGTGCCAAAAGAGTGGTGGAGCCAGACGTGGTTCAACGTGAATACATTCGCCCTTCCAGAAAGTCCTCGACAGCACCCCACTGCAAACCACTGCAAGCACCATCAGAAGAACTTGTTGTAAAACAGATCCAACACAAAAAAACACCTGAAGAAATTGCTATAGAACAGATCCAACCAAAAATTTATCCTATGCAAGTTAAAGGAATTATTTTTTCGATTGATATGCCATTAATCGAGGCAGAAGTTTTGCAAGCCCAGCAAGATAAAGTTTTTACTTTATCGAATGAAGACACTGAAAATAAATCTGTGCGTAAATATGTAAAAACACAAAAAACGTCTGACGATAAATCAACATATATTCTGCGTACCGGAATGAGCATTCGCCATCCGAATCGTATCTTCGATACATTTCTTGAATATAAAATTTCTGCCAACTGCCAGCCCAAAAACAAACACCTACACTGTGAATACAATGCTATCGATGGCTTTTATTCGCGGGATCTTCCACCTTCACTTTCACTTGATGGAAATCAAACTGTTGAGCAGATGGAAGCCAGTGAAATTAGCACCTTGTCTCTATTAAATGCTCGCTCGATTATTCAAAAAGAAACATTTAATTCCAAACTTTCCTTGGCGAAATTACAACCAATTTTACGAAAAAATAATTTTGGCGTGAAATCCAGAGGTTCTAGTTTGTCTTTGTATAGTGCAAAATTTGATTACAGTGCGGAGTTGACGGAGAAGAAAGTAAAATCTGGTTACATCATCACGGCGAGTGTTGAGGTTAATCCGAAAAAAGAAGGTGCCTATCACAGCGATTTTGTTACACCTTTCAACCAAGCTATGAATGATATTAAAGCATCTGTTCAGTAGCGATATTGCCATCCACTAATCGATTAAATGAGTGGATGGCTCTACAAAAGACTATTTGCTTCTGCAAACGGAGAAAAACCCCGCTGCAAGTAAATCGGCTAAGGAAAGCGATGCGTACTTGAATGTTGTCATGTCTACTCCTGAAATAATTGGGGTCAGAGTAGAGTTAAACTAATGCCCGCTCTTAGCCGAATACAGCTCTGTATGGAAAATCAAGGACAAGTTAGCATAATCCAGCTTATTAACTTCGATCGAATATCTTCATTATGAATCTATCTGCTATGCTTGCTCGCGAGGGCTGGTATGAAGAAAATAATATTCCACATAACTATGATCGGGAGAGTGTGCTATGAAAAAATGGCTATCCACAATAACTACAATTTGCTTAATGGTATTTGCCTCTCTAGCCGTTAATGCAGAGGAAAAAAGTACCAAGAGTGCAAGTGATCAAAAAACAGAAAAGCCAGCAAACGATCCGGCATATTTCTTTCCGCCCAAAATGCAAAGTTTTCCATTGTATGGTGATGCTGCCATTCCAAATTCAAAACCAGCTCCTAATGAGGAGACGGGTGCAGGCACAGGTTGGATACAGAAAGTTTCCCAGCCTTATATTCAGGTGTACTTGCCAGCAAAAGTGAAAGCGACAGGCGCCAGTGTGGTGATATTTCCGGGTGGCGCTTATTGGGGTTTAACGTTTGACTTTGAAGGAATTCAACAAGCTACGTATTTCGCGGATCACGGGATTGCCGCTTTTGTTGTTAAATATCGAATTCCAAATGACTTGTGGATGATTGACAAATCCATTGGCCCATTGCAAGACGCGCAACAGGCGATGAAATTTGCTCGTCAACACGCTAGCGAATGGAATCTGGATCCGAATCGAATGGGGGCAATTGGCTTTTCTGCTGGTGGTCATCTTGCCTCATCCTTGGCTACGCATTTTAACAAGCCTCAAATAGAAAATCCCGCCAATATAAATTTACGCCCTGATTTTCTCGTTCTTGTTTATCCGGTGATAAGCATGGATTCAAAAGTCACCCACTTGGATTCGCGTAAAGCCTTGCTGGGCGAAAAGCCATCCAATGAGCGCATAAATTCATTTTCAAATGAATTACACGTAAATGCAAACACACCACCCACACTGTTACTACATGCTGTGGATGACAAATTAGTGGATGTTAAAAATACCCTTCTATTTCTTGAAGCACTTAAGGTGGCGGGTGTTCCTGTTCAAGCACATCTTTTTGATAAAGGTGATCATGGCTTCTTCCTGATTCCACGTGATCGCTGGCAAAACCCCATTATGGAATGGCTTACATCGAATGGCTGGCTTAATTTGAAAAAGAATTAATTTTATCGAAAGTTAGTCATTAGGGAACATTAGTATGCGGATATTTCAATTGGTTTTCATGGCTCTCTCGCTCCTGCTAATGGCATGCGGTGGCGGTAGTACTGGTGGAGGTGATAACTCATCGCCCAATGCAGTATCGGAAAATTTTAATTATCGCCTAGTGACTGATACTGACATCAATAACGTAAAAACAGAGTGGGCGAAGCGTGACTTGTCTGCCAAAGATGTGCGCGTTGTTTATGAGCACGCCACGGTGCACTATAAAGTTAGGCTTTATGAACATACGGTAGGGCTAAATAAACATTATGGCGCCGTAGTTGTACCCATCAACGCATCCAAAGTATCTTTTCCCGTCATCGTATCGCCAGACGGCTTGAATCAGGAAAATCCATCCATATCTCTTGAAAATAATTTACGATATTACAATCATAATTACGTTATGGTGGTACCTGCATTTCGCGGTAGAACATTGCGTTATCAAGCCGTTAGTTTTTTTGCGGGCGGTGATTTTTGTGACGCGTGGGATGGTGCTACCGATGACACTATTGCCTTTTTAAATGTAGTGGAGGCGCATACTCCTGAAGCGAATATGCAAAAAGTGTTGATATCTGGCTATAGTCGAGGCGGCACAGTTGCATTACTTATGGGTGAGAGGGATAGTCGAATTAAAGTTGTAGTTGCAGGAGCCGGGCCAGTGGATTTTTATCGCCAAGAAGTAGCCACTCGTTACAATGATCAGTACAAATGTCAATTTAATACTGGAAAAACTGAAGCTGAATCTCGCCAAAGAATGCTGGCCAGCTCACCGATTTATTTTAATACCTTGCCCAGCGTAGAAAAAGTGTATTTGTTTCAAGGTGGCGCTGATGCCATTGTTCCGCAATGGAACGCCGATGCAATGAACCTATTTCTACTAGCTCAGCAAATAGACGTGAGCTACCACTTATATCCAAGTTTACGGCACGACAATGTCTTTACGGATGAAATATTTCTGAGAGATTGGAATAATGCTCATAGAGAATTTGATACGGACTGAAGTGCATTTTTGCCAATTCATCCGGCCATTTTTTTATAAATTCGTTGCTTCATATTTGACAT
>CAZZEV010000167.1:0-4419 GCA_964653305.1 uncultured Cellvibrionaceae bacterium
GGTTACAATTAGTGACATTTGTGAATTTTGGATGGAAACCCACTTATGCCACAATTCCCACTGATAATTTTTTACCTTTAATTCCGTACTGGGTGGTCTTTTGTAATGCGTAAATCTAAATCGATAATCATAGCTCTAGCAGCTTTAGCTGGAATATTTTTAATTTTATTCCTTGTGAAATTCACTCAAATATTCTCCATGGTGCAAGCGAATAAAAGCTTCGTTCCTCCACCCGAAGCCGTGGGTGCATTTACAGCTGAAACACAAGATTGGCCCAACACTTTTACCGCAATGGGCACTGTAGAGGCTGATGAAGGCATTAATGTGTCAGCTGAAGTGGCCGGTAAGGTGGAAAAGATTCTATTTAAATCGGGTGAACGCGTTAAAGCGGGTACTGTGATTTTGGTTCAAGAGTCAGGCAACGAGACTGCTCAGCTTAGTGCAGCTAGCGCGCGACTGCGTTTAGCCGAAGCCAACTATGAACGTATGGTGCAATTACGTAAAAAAAATACCGTTTCACAAAATGAGTTGGATACAGCGCTGCAACAAAAAGAATCTGCGCAAGGCGATGTTGATAACTTAAAAACCACATTAAACAAAAAAGTCGTCACCGCGCCTTTCGATGGCCGTTTGGGTATTCGTAAAGTTGATTTGGGCCAAGACTTGGCAGTGGGTACGCAAATCGTTTCCTTACAAGCAACTAATCGCGTGCGTGTTAATTTCCCAGTTCCTCAATTTTGGTTGGTAAAAATGACCAAAGGTTTGCCCGTGACAGTGCAGCTAGGCGATGGTTCTAATAATGTTGTGAAAGGTGAAGTTACAGCGGTTGGCGCTGATATTGACACAACGACACGCAACGCCACTGTGCAGTCCTCGCTTGAAAATGCAAGCAACCAGTTTATCCCTGGCATGGCAGTGCAAACGCAAGTCACGCTGTCTGATCCTCAAAAAGTATTGGCTGTGCCAAGCACGGCAGTTATTTTTGCTCCCTTTGGCGACACGGTTTTTGTTATCGAAAAAGAGAAGGAAAAAGGCACGCTAAAAGCCCGTCAACAGTTTGTGCGTTTGGGTAAATCGCGCGGCGACTTTATTGAAATTGCCGATGGCCTCAAGCCAGGTGAGCAAGTGGTAAGCGCCGGTGCGTTTAAGTTGACCAATGGTCAGTCTGTAGTGATCAGTAAATCTCCTCAGCCTGCATTCAGCGTCACGCCAAAACCAGCTGACAATTAATAGTTTTGCGAGTAATCGATGTGTTATTTAGCAGTGTTTCGTTATCGGCATTGCTTCATCGACTGTAAATTATTTTCACTCAAACATGATTGAGTTATCCATATGAAATTTACTGATATTTTCATCAAACGGCCGGTACTTGCCATGGTCGTGAGCCTGCTAATTTTAATTGCAGGTATTCAGGCTGCCAGTTCACTTTCTGTGCGCCAATATCCACGCAGCGATATTGCTGTTATTACGATTAATACTGTTTATGTTGGCGCCAACGCGGAATTGATTCGCGGATTCATCACCACACCCATTGAGCGCGCGATAGCGTCTGCTGATGGCATTGATTACATCGAGTCTAGCAGTGCTATGAGTATGTCTACGGTCAACGTGCATTTGCGTTTGAACTATGATCCGCTCAAAGCCATGACTGAAATCAGTGCCAAGGTAAACCAAGTGCGCGGTGATTTACCGCCGGAATCAGAGGTTCCTTCCATTACGGTAGCTTCTGCGGACAGTGAATTCGCTGCCGCGTATTTAACATTCAATTCCAAAATTCTTGGCCAAAACCAAATTACTGATTTCTTAACACGTTCGGTGCAGCCACGCCTAACAGCGGTGGCTGGTGTTCAAAAAGCCGAGGTGCTTGGTGGTCGTACCTTTGCAATGCGTATTTGGTTAAAGACCGAAAAATTAGCAGCCTTGAATGTTTCCCCTACTGAGGTGCGTCAGGCTTTGGCGGCGAATAACGTGCAAGCGGCTATTGGGCAAACTCGCGGTAGCTATACCCAAGTAAATTTGCGTGCAGATACTGATTTGAAATCGGTTGATGATTTTAAACGTTTGGTTGTCCGCCACAGTACCGAGGGCACCATACGTTTAGAGGATGTTGCTGACGTGGTGTTGGGTGCAGAGAATTATGATACCGAGGTGAACTACTCGGGTGATACTGCTGTGTTCATGGGTATTTACGTGGCGCCTAATGCAAACTCATTAGAGGTTATTCGTAATGTCACCAAAGAAATGGAAAAAATCAAAGCAGATTTGCCAACCGGTCTGAATGGTGATGTAGCTTACGACGGCACTAAATATATTGAATCCGCTATTGATGAAGTTATTAAAACACTAACAGAAACCTTAGTAATTATTATCGTCGTTATTTTCTTGTTCCTTGGGTTTAGTCGCTCGGTGATTATTCCAGTACTGGCCATTCCGCTGTCGCTGATAGGTGCATTGTTCATCATGCAGCTCTGCGGCTTCTCGCTGAACTTACTCACACTTTTGTCCATCGTATTGTGTGTAGGCTTGGTGGTAGATGATGCGATTGTGATGGTCGAAAACATCGAGCGTCATATTCAAGAAGGCAAAACACCCTTTAATGCATCCATCGTTGCTGCGCGTGAATTGGCAGGTCCAATTCTGGCGATGACCGTAACACTGATTTCTGTGTATGTTCCAATCGGTTTACAGGGCGGTTTGACCGGTACTTTGTTCCGCGAGTTTGCAATTACTTTGGCTGGCGCAATTACAATTTCCGCCATAGTGGCTATTACTCTGTCGCCCATGCTTGGTTCGCGCATGTTGAAACCTCACAAAGGAAACGGCGCGCCGCTGGAAAATGTTTTTAACCGTTTTCAAGCCTGGTATAGCAATAAGTTGGAATACACCCTAAATAATCGGAAAGGCGTTTATATTTTCTGGATTGGCATTGCGTTACTGTGCTTTCCCCTTTACAGCTTCTCGCCGAAAGAGCTGGCTCCTACAGAAGATCAAGGCGTTATTTTTGGTATTGTGGATGCACAGTCCAACTCCACCATGGATCAGTCTTCACATTATGGAAAGGTGGTTAATAAAGCATTTAGCGATATACCCGAAACTGACTTTACCTTTCAAATCACATTCCCCACGGGCGGCTTTGCGGGCATGGTGTTAAAACCTTGGGATGAACGTGATCGCACTGTGTTTGACGTTAAGCCAGAAATTCAAAAATCACTTTCTGAAATTTCAGGCGTGCGAATTCTACCGATTATGCCTCCAGCCTTACCTGGTGGTGGTCAATTCCCTGTTGAATTTGTTATCGCATCCACCGAAGACTCTAAAAACATTTACAACTTTGCGGTAAAACTGCAGGAAAAAATGAACGCGAGTGGTCACTTTTATTTCAGCGTATTGGATATGAAAGTTGATCAGCCCGATTATCAGCTGAGCATCGATCGCGAGAAGGTTGCGGACCTTGGTTTGAATATGCAGCAAGTGATAGCCGATCTGGGGACTTTACTTGGTGGTGGCTACGTCAATCGCTTCAACATGGCGGGTCAAAGTTATAAAGTCATTCCGCAAGTGAAACGTGCTGAGCGTCTAACACCTGAAGATTTAACCAAGTTGTATATAACCGGCCCAGACAAAAAGTTGATCCGTCTGGATCAAATTGCAACGCTTAATCACTCAACGGCACCGCGTAGCATTAGTCGTATGCAGCAGTTGAACTCGGTGAAAATCAGTGGTGTAAGCGGTTTGCCTTTGGCTGAATCCTTAGCTTGGTTGGAAGCAGAAGCAGCAAAAATTCTGCCGAAAAATTACAGTCTTGATTACACCGGTGAATCGCGTCAGCTTAAGCGTGAAGGTAATACATTTTTACCGGCATTCTTAATGGCAATCACCATGATTTTCTTGGTGTTGTCGGCCCAGTACAACAGCTTCCGCGATCCTGTTGTGATCTTGGCGGGCTCTGTTCCCTTGGCAATTTTTGGTGCCTTGGTGTTTACCTTTATCAAAATGCCAAACCCAGATATGCCATCCTTGACCGGGCCTATTTCCAGTACGTTGAATATTTACTCTCAAGTTGGCTTGGTAACATTAATGGGCTTGATTGCGCGTAACGGTATTTTGGTGGTGGAGTTTGCCAACCGTTTGCAAGAAGAGGGCGTCAGTAAAATGGATGCCATTCGCCAAGCGGCTGTTATTCGTTTGCGCCCCGTGTTAATGACCAGTATTGCAACTGTAGCCGGTCACTTGCCGTTGATTTTCGCCGCGGGTGCGGGTGCTGAAGCGCGCAATTCTATCGGCGTGGTCTTGGTATTTGGTATTGCGATTGGTACCGTCTTTACCTTGTTTGTGTTGCCATCGGTCTATGTACTTTTGGCAAAAGACCACCATTTGGATAGACAAGAGCTTGCTGACTTAGAGCACGGCAAAGCCTAG
>CAZZEV010000167.1:4429-6167 GCA_964653305.1 uncultured Cellvibrionaceae bacterium
ACAATAGCAACATCCTAAAAGGGCACCTCTAGGTGCCCTTTTTATTTAGGCGCCCCTTCGCATGGCTGCTTTCTTAATCTGTATTTTTCAGTTTTCTTTGAGGTTTTCATGTCTGTAATAACTCATTCTGCGGTTGAACACGCTCTACAACAGGTGATCGACCCTACTACGGGTCGCGATTTAATCAGTCTTAATGCCGTTACTGACATTGCCATTACGGGTGGAAGGGTGGATGTCACTTTATTGTTAGGCTACCCCGCGAACAGCGTGCACTCTGCTATCGCTATTGCCGTTAATGATGCGCTCAACAAGCTCACTGGTGTTGAGCAAGTGGGTTTGGATATCGGTTGGACGGTTTATGCCAATCCCACTGCCAACTCGCAGCAGTCTTTGCCTGAAGTAAAAAATATCATTGCGGTGGCCTCAGGTAAGGGTGGGGTGGGGAAATCCACGACCACTGCTAACCTCGCGCTGGCTTTAGCTGCGGAAGGTGCGCGTGTGGCTATTTTGGATGCCGATATCTATGGCCCTAGCCAACCACAAATGTTGGGTGCGCCTGAGCGTCCACCGGTGGTCATCAAGCACAATGAGCAGCAATTTATGGTGCCAGTGGAGGCACACGGTATTCAAGTTAACTCCATGGGTTTTATGGTGACCGAAAATACGCCCATGATGTGGCGCGGGCCTATGGTGAGTGGCGCACTGCAACAGTTGCTCGCGCAAACCTATTGGCAGGATGTTGATTACCTTTTAATTGATATGCCGCCGGGCACGGGTGATATTCAAATTACACTTGCGCAGAAAGTACCAGTAACCGGTGCAGTGATTGTCACTACGCCGCAGGATATTGCTTTACTGGACGCCAAAAAAGGCATTGAAATGTTCCGCAAAGTGAATGTGCCTGTATTGGGTGTCGTGGAGAATATGGCGATCCATATTTGCAGCAATTGCGGCCACGAAGAACATATTTTCGGCGCAGGTGGTGGAGAGCGAATTGCGCGCGATTATCAAACTGAATTGCTCGGTTCCTTGCCTCTAGATTTGTCGATTCGTGCCGATGCTGACGGCGGTAAGCCTTCAGTCGCCGCAGATCCTGAATCAGCGGTAAGCAAAATTTACCGCGATGTAGCCCGTAAATTATCGGCCAAATTGTGGCTGCAAAATTTGGATACGCAGGCAATGCCGGAGATTGAAGTTAGCGAAGACTAGTGCGCCTTCTAGGCTAGTTCCTGCTGCTGTCTAACACTGGCCATAAAAAACGGCTTGCCCACAAGGCAAGCCGTTTTTGCTGGTGCGTACTGAATCTTAGAAGTTGGAGCTCCTAAAATTTGGGTAACTCATCCAAGGTAATCACGAGCTCATGATTGTAGACATGTACTTTATGCGCCTTGGTGTTGTAGTAGTCACCCGTCCAGAAATTGTCTTTATGGGTCACTCCTTCGGCGGTGTTTCCATCGTTCCACACCATAAAATACAACCACCAAGCGGCGTCGCTACGCATTAAATCTGGGTTAGGGATATTGCTGTTTTCACTCAGCGCAACCATTTTACTCTCCTGAGGATAAGCCTTGGTTAGCTTGTAAGCTGGCGCTTGCGAGGTGTAATTTTGTGGCGTGTCGTAGATGTCCAGGCTGACGATATCGACATAGTCATCGCCCGGGTACCAGCTTCCGCTCTGGCCATTCCATACCCAAATTAGGTTTTTCAATCCATAGTGATTGGTTAGTCGGTCGTAGAG
>CAZZEV010000167.1:6177-6592 GCA_964653305.1 uncultured Cellvibrionaceae bacterium
TCGGTGCGGTCAGAACGGCCCCACCAGAACCATCCACCAGAGGATTCGTGTAGCGGCCGCCAAAGTACAGGCACGTCAGCAGCTTGCAACTTCTCTAACTCTGCGGCGATCATGGCGACATCCACTTCCATATTGGCAAAGCTCGGGCTGGTTGTGTCGAGCTGACCATTTACAATTGGAATACTAAATTGGGTGTCAGCAGTGTAGAAGGCACCCGCCGTGTTACCGCTAGCGTTGGGGTCTCGCCAGTGCCATGCGAAGGTTACGAGGCCACCGCGCTGCCAGTGGGCGATCGCTTCCTCAGTCTGTGCCAAACCAGAGGTTCCTGCGGGGAGACCATAGTTCATAAAATCGTAACCCATGAGTGCGGGTGCTCTACCGGTGTCACTCAGCACGCGCTGGTATTGATCAATGC
>CAZZEV010000168.1:0-331 GCA_964653305.1 uncultured Cellvibrionaceae bacterium
GAGCAGGAGTAATGGTTACCGTCAATGGATTTGCCGTTGTAATCCCCGAAGGCAAACTTGCCGTTAACGTAATCGCTTGGGTTTCAGAAACTGTGCCACTACTAATGGTAACTGTGACGCTACCTGGGGCATTACCTGTTGTATCATTAATTTGAATTGTTGGTGTACTGCCCATCACATAACCTGCCGGGGCTACTCCATCCAATGTTAATTGACTCGATTTCCCTATAACTCCAACATTTTTAGCCAAAAATACTGTAGCTGTAACTGAACTCTTGGTTGCAGGAATTACAATCTGCCACGGGCTTATATTCACATTATAGTCGCTACC
>CAZZEV010000168.1:341-4905 GCA_964653305.1 uncultured Cellvibrionaceae bacterium
CTAACTGCTGTCGATGTACCATCACGAGACAATATTATAGTAACACCCCCAGCTGGAGCCGGGTATAATGGTGGTAAACTAGCCCGTAGGTAAACTGGCGTCCCAGCTGCACTGCCATTCACTTGACTTGGATTTAAAGGTGTTCCATTGATATCTGTAAATGTCAAGGTGATAGGTTGAATACTTGATGGGATAGTTATTGTCTTTGTCACTATAATACTTTCGCAAGTACCTGATGCAGAAACAGTAACAAAATAAGTATAAGAATCTCCTACCTGCCAAGCGGGAGTTTTAGAATTAAGCGGTACAGTTAGTTGAGCGCCTGTGCCGATACTTCCACCTGTTTTATTAGCATCCTTATACCACGTAAAGGTGGGACTAACTAGGCCACTACTGGCGGTCAAAATTAGATTAGTCCCATCATTAAATGAGGTAACAGTAATATCAGGATTAGCCCCCCCAGACGTCGATTTTAGCGTAACATTAAACGTCTGTGAATTGCCTGTACTTGTATTTGTAACGTTAGGATTACTACTGCCATCTGCATTTACTACAACAGCTGTTATCTGAGGAGTTACTGAATAGGTAATTGTTTGATCAACACCTGATGTATTGGTAAGAACATCATTCAATACAGTTCCTGCTCCATTCGAAGGGCCTCCTATATTAGCATTAGCAGATCTCGACCAAGTATAACTAGTAAAATCATTAGGAACAGACGAAAAGCTTTTATTAAGTGCTACCCCCGAACATGCAGCAGTGATGTCACTAGGCTTAGTTAGTACTGGTTGTATAAATGTTTGGGCATAACTATTACCACTGTTGGGATCTATATTTAGGTATCCATTTGGAGGAATAATTGAAGTCTTATTAATCGCTGATGCTGCTGTAGAATTAATGGTACCATTATACTTTAGTGTGATAGAAGCCCCTACCGGAAAATTACTAACTGTATACACATAATTGCCCGAAGTAGATGCTGCAGCATTATAAGTAATTGTAGTAGACAAATTACCTGGATTGGTATTGCCTTCATTAATTACCGCCCCTACTGGTATATTTTGGGGGTTAATAATATCTACCCCTGTAGTACTAATAGTAAAAGAGGCTGACCCGCTCGACGATGTCACCACATCGTGTAAACCTGTATTGTTGATTACAGTTGTATAAGTAACTCCACCACCAACCACAGTAGTACCTGGTGTTACTGTATTTATTGTTTGCAATTGCATGGGTGCTGCGGCTATCATATCTCGTATATCGTGATTAGAGTACCCACCTCCAGTACTTGCCCCAAACCCTATTTTAAATGTTTTAGTACCATCAACTTTGATACGCTGATTCAACCGCTTATTATAAAGAACAGTACGAAAAGGCCCCCCTGCTTGTGTCTGAATAAACACGGAAATTAACATGTCCACTGTACCATCATCAGCAACAGTATTATCTGGAATATCGGGTTGTCCTTGAACTGAATAGCTGCTTGTTGGAAGAAGATAAAAACGCACCTGCCTATAGTACATATTAACATCTGGGGGATTGCCTGCTGTTGTAGTTCCTATGGCAACACCATTCAGCGTGGCATCAAAAGCATTTTTCAGGTTCGCATTAGTTCCTCCAATATAGACAGTTTTGGGGCTCGAACCTCTTATTGCAATAGAACTTGAATAGTTGGCTACACGTGTTGCATCCGTACCTGGCCCATTATCATCAAAGGCAATAGCATCCTTACAACTATAATTACCATATTCATCCAAACCAATTCCAACATAACCACCATCTAATGCAGAAGCAACTGCACCCCCTACTCCCCCACAATAACTTCGCGAGTACATTAATCCCCCTCCACAAGACCCAGGATTAAAAGTCGTGGCTCCATCAAACAAATAAACGGATATTCCATCTGCTAAACCAATGCCTATGTTATTACTATTCCCATCAGGTGCCCAAGCTCTATAGGCAAATTGTATAGACATCCCCAAAGGAGGGGTAAAAGACTTATCAATGTATGCATAACCTCTTTGATTACCTGTATTGGACGTTAACCGTAACCAACCATCACCTGGAATTCCAATAAGCCCTGCTGAAAGGCCAGTAACAATTGGGTCCCCATCATTACCTGTATTCCTAAATGTATTATGCACACTAAAACCATTATTCTGCGCTTCTACCCTACCAATCCCCACCACCAAAAAGAAAAACAGCACTACCAACCAAGTAAAGCTATTGGTATAATCCCTTGCCCATTTTATCTGGCCTCTAAAGCCATACCACTTATCTTTAGTTGCCGTTTGCCCACTAGCTTCCACTGATGCATCACTAGCATAAACTCTAAAAAATCGACTTAGCTGAATGATTTTGTCTATAACTAAAATCACCGATGAAAAGTAACGATGCTCCATTGCACTTTTTTTAGTAAAACGACACCCTAACAATCAACAGATTATGCACAATACATACATTAAGTTAATAATTTTTAATTTAAAAAACAATTAATTTTAATTAATTACAAAAAACAAATACTAAAATAATAAATCTTTAATATAAGCAGCGTATAGTTTTAGTAAACTGAACTAAACAAAAGGGATTTTAATACAAAATGGCCCCCAATAGGAAGAGGGTCTATATAAACCGCCAAACGAGCAATAGCAGAACAAAAAGATAAATGATTAACAGCTATACTTCTTCGCATCATGTATAGCTGTTAAGAAATTAGAATAGGGGATTGATACTAACCTACACCCATCTAAAGGAAAAAGTCAATATCAAAAGTTAATATGGCAGCCATTTATGCTTTAAACGTTTGCATATCCGTTAGGCGCTTATACAAACCGTCGTTTGAGATGAGTTCTGCATGAGTTCCTTGCTCAACAACTTTTCCATGCTCAAGAACAACAATTTGATCTGCATTCTGAATCGTACTTAAGCGATGAGCAATTACTAAGGAAGTTCTATTCTTCATTAAATTGTTCAGCGCATCTTGCACCAAGCGTTCTGATTCCGTATCCAAGGCAGAGGTTGCTTCATCCAAAAGCATAATGGGCGGATTGGCCAATACTGCCCGAGCAATACATATCCGCTGCTTCTGCCCTCCAGAAAGTTTAGCTCCCCGGTCACCAATATTAGTTTGGTACTTATGTACTGTATGAATAATAAAAGCATGCGCATTGGCAATCTTAGCAGCATGTATTACTTCTTCCTCACTTGCATCAGGTTTAGCAAAGGCAATGTTGTTAAAAATACTATCATTAAAAAGTATAGACTCCTGATTAACGATCCCCATTTGAGATCGCAAAGATGCTACTTGGATATCCCGAATAGGGACCCCATCAAACAAAATTTGACCGCTTTGAGGCTCAATAAACCGCGGAAGCAAATCCATTAAAGTAGACTTCCCCCCCCCTGACGGGCCAACCAACGCAATGGTCTTTCCCCGTGGGATCGTTAAATTAATATCATGAAGAACCTGATGATCTCCATAAGCAAAGGAGACATGCTTCAGCGATATCTGTTCTTTAAAATCATTTATTTGAACAGCATTTGCTCGATCTACAACAGCTGGCTTGGTATCGATTAATTCTAACACCCGCTCACCCGCTGCTAATCCCTGATTAATACCACTAAATGAATCTGACATTGCTTTTGCAGGCCGCATCACTTGTGAAAATAAAGCAATATATCCAATAAACTCAGCCGCACTTAACTCCGAACTTCCTGAAAGAACCATGGATCCTCCATACAACAATAAAATAGCAACCATAACTACACCTAAAAATTCAGATACAGGCGATGCCAATTGTTGTCTTTTAGCCATCGACTGATTAATCTTAGAATAATATTGATTCTCTGAATGAAACTTATCCTTAATATAACTTTCAGCATTAAAAGCCTTGATAATTTTAATGCCAGCTAAAGCCTCATCTAAATAGCTAATCATCGCCCCATAGCTTTGCTGCGACAAAGCGGCCTGTTCTTTCAAACGTTTAACAATTTTCGCAATAATAAATGCCGATAGGGGAATTACTGTTATAGAGAACAGAGTAAGCTTTGCTGAAAGGGCAAATAAAGTCACCAAATAAGCAATCAATTGCAAAGGCTCTTTAAATAATACCTGCAATGTTCCTGTTACTGAAAACTGAACTACTTGCACATCCGCAGAAATTTTAGAAATGATGTTCCCCTTACGCTCATTACTAAAGTATCCTAGGTGTAAGTCAATCACATTATTGAATACAGCCTTTCTTAAATTAAGTAGCGTATGAATACGCATATTTTCAATCACTCGCTGAGAAAAATACTTAAAGAGATTACTTAACAGAACCGATATCAATATAATGACACACACCCGTTGCAAAGCACCATAGACCCCATAATGCAACCTAGCCTGCTCCGCATAATAATTAAAATACTCAACCACATTATACCAATTTGGCGCCTCTAAAGCACGTACATAAGTCGAATCTTTAGCAAATAAAGTATTCAATAAGGGAATTAATAGAGCCAAATTAAGCGTATTAAATACAACAGAAATAACAGTATAAATAAAATAGGGTATTGCAAACTT
>CAZZEV010000168.1:4915-6582 GCA_964653305.1 uncultured Cellvibrionaceae bacterium
AGTTTTCATGATTTGAAATTATAGTATCATAAATCTAAAATAGGTTTTCATAAACGAAAATTTGACGCAAAAATAGCCTAATATAAGCACCAGAGCAAAAACACGTAAAGTTCTTTCCCAATACAAGAATCAGTAACATAAAACACAAGCATCCACGCACTTACCAGCAAAACACATCTTCATTAAATAGCTCATAGTTACCTCAAGACTAAAGTGTGGCCCATTTAAATGGGCCACACTTTAACAATTGTTTTAATATATTTTTAATTTATTATTTGTTTATATAGAAATATTGTATTAGAATTATATTAATAATGCATTATTAATATAATTATTAATTATTAAAACTAAATTATTATGAACAAGTTTTTTACGCTTATTGGATTATTAATAACAATATTCTTTTTTTCATGTAAAAAAGAAGGACCTGTTAGTCCTCAACCATTGACTACGGCACCATCCATTACTTCGGCTACGGGTCTACCAATTACTCAGACCATAACACCCCTTACACCCACTACAACCTTGCTTTTTACAGTATATGGAGATAGACCAATTATTACTCCCACTGCCATACTTGATATTAGAATGGATACTAATAGTAACATTTTTATTTATGACAGATATCCTGGATATGGTTTAGGATGGGGATATGATAGATACACCATTATTGACGAATCAGGCAAACAATATCAGTTTACCTCACGCACTGCTTTTGAACCAATCAGAGCAATTGGATTAAAAGGTAAAATAAGAATATTGAAAAACTGCTCAGTAATATTTACTAATCAATCGACTGAAGTCGAAACTGTCTTCACTCTAAAAGAAGCTCATGTTTATGATATTTTTCATCACTTTGATAAGTTTAGCACTACACTTCAAGTGCAAGTGATTACAACAACTAATGATGTTTATATTCACAATGAACACCCAGACTCTCGTTTAGGATGGGGAGATACGAAGTATACCATCATTGATGCTTGTGGAAAAGCTTATAAATTCATCTCACGTACAGAATTTGAACATGCCAACACACCAACTGGCTTAAGAGGTGTATCAAGAATACTAAAAGATGGCACTGAAATATTTCGAAACTAAAACTGCATCTACCCAATTTTGACAAAACCCAAGGTTTTGGATGAAATTATCAGTATTGAAGATGATTACTCACTCTAAAAAAACTCCCCCTAAAACATATTTTAGGGGGAGTTTTTAATTCACCATAACTTGGTTTTCTATTCGAGTTTTATCAAGTCATTTTATTTACTTTTTAGAAGCTTTGGCTTTATCTTCCGCACCTTCCATCTTCTCTTTTAATTCTGCTAGTACACTAATATCACCTAAAGTAGATTTTTCAACAGAATCCTTCACTTTCTTCACTGCATTTGCTGTAGCTTTTGCTTCTGCTTTTTTCTGATTAACCTCCTCTTTACGTTCTTCTGATTTGGCTTCCTCCCAGATACGCGCATGAGAAACAACGATACGTTTTGAATCTTTGTTGAATTCTATGATTTTAAATACGTTAGTTTCTTCCGCTTTAAGTGATGATTTACCATCCTCTTTTACCATGTGCTTAGTAGGGACGAATCCTTCAACACCATAGGGTAATGCAACTATAGCGCCTTTATCTGTTACTTTAAGCACAGTTCCATCATGGATAGGATCTA
>CAZZEV010000169.1:0-6537 GCA_964653305.1 uncultured Cellvibrionaceae bacterium
GTATGCCGAATAACACACTTGTTTTTTTGTCGAAAACTCCAAGATCAAGGCTATCCAGATGCCACTCAAAATTGTATTTATCTGGATGAGGACGACCATCCTGATCATATAAACTATTTATAAACAGCCTATCATCTAATTTAGGGTCGATCTCTCTAATTCGGCGAGCGTAATAATCGCACATAGGAATTAGATACGTAGGGTGGCCTGAAGTCATGATGGGGTGACTAATATACGCAGCCCCAGACTTCATGCCGAGGGTTGCATGCTTTTCATGTAAGCGCCACATCCTCGCCCTTTCAGATGTCATATTTCCAGAGCTATCGACAGATTCAAAAACGCTATGATCAAAAATTCCTATTGCATGAAAAGTTTCACGAGCTACAAGCGCAAATAAAACGTCATCAGTTCTTTCAGATAACCCTGTACTCTGAACATTCATGTTTAGGTGGAAGTGATGAAAGCCTTTAGTATTTAATAACTGGTCTTTGTCCTCCCATGAATCCACTTCACCCTCCTTAATTCGCTGGACTGGTGTATAACCATTTTTATGCGCACGCTGTGAGTGATACGGATAAATATCCTCACCTTTTCTAACTTTATCTAGAAAAGCATTTATACCCGCTTTCAACGTTTTCCAACGTCTATCAGAGGTCACCTCTGGTGCAAGCTGAACTTTTCTCGGACGAGGAGGAACTATCCGAGTTTTCCAGTGCAGGTAGTGAATTAAAACCTCATTAAGACTTTGCCCCTCTAACTCACGAAGTGTAGCCTTATCATTGGGGAAAAAGGGAAGCTCTTTTATTAAGCTGGCTTTAAGCTTTTTAATTCTCTTTGATTCATCCATAAAATTTATACGCTCTTTGAGATTCAGAAATTCGCATAACAGTTTATTGAAAACACGAACTATACAATTCGCACCAATTTTTCCAATCAATTGATCAAGCAAATATTTTTTTAAAACCTACACCTGAAAACACCCCCACCCATCATTCCTACCACCCAATGGTTTTGCAACCATTTCAAGCTTCTGCTCAAACGCCGTTATGCCTTCATAACTCGGCAACATATTTACCGTCACAGTGACATCCCACGGCAACTCGGGAACAGTGCCGCTTTTTTTGGCTTTTACTTGCAAACCGAGATTATAAAAACGGCTGCCAAACTCTTGCACGGCATCGCTATTGGGCAAGACCACGGTGAAATCTATATCGCGTGGCTGCGACATATCATCGCCGTCTTCTTGCATGCCACGGAGTACATTGCCGTTGTCGTCATCGGGGAAAGTTACAGTCATAGCGGCTCCTAACAGCTTAGTTATAGGCCTCGCATTATGCACACCTAAACGCTATTTGCGTTAAAATCCAGGCAGCCCCCTTAACAAGAGAATTTTTTATGAGCTGGATTATTACCAAATTTTTTATTACCGCCGCCGTTATTGTACTTATTTCTGAAGTAGCAAAACGTAGCGACAAGCTCGGTGGCTTTATCGCCGCCTTACCGCTGGTCACCTTTCTTGCGTTGATATGGCTCTATGTTGAAAAACAATCACCAGAGAAAATTGCTAATCACGCGTGGTACACCTTTTGGTACGTGGTGCCTACGCTGCCGATGTTTTTAGCATTCCCTTGGCTATTAACGCGCATTGGTTTTTGGCCAACGCTCGCAGCATCCGTTGTTATCACTGTTGTTTGCTTTGGGCTGTTTGCGATGGTTGTGAAGCGCTTTGGGATAGAACTGCTTTAAAAAGATATTAGCTAGCCACAAACACCGGTGCGAATCCACCACCTTGCGTTCTAAAGTTTGTGGTTTGACCTTGGTACAAACGCGCGGCGAGCAATTGAATCTCGCCGTTATAAACATAAGCGCGAATATCCATTTTTAAGGCAGTTTGTTCTTTATCTACCAAAATTCCGCGTTCACTGGGCAGTACAATTTGTTGTGCAACATAGTCGCCCTGCAGAATTTCATCCCATACACGTTTGGTGAGTTTGTCACCGCGATAAGCGGCGCGGCTGCCGAATCCAGATGCGGGTTTAAAAAATAACTGCTTGCGTATCGCCCATAAATTTTCTGCGTTATCTGCAGTCACCGCTTGAGTTTTTGGAATAGCAGCGCTCAATAATTCAATATCTGTTTCACTCGCGCCTAATCTCTCTAGCTGTGCAGCATCGCCCAAAATTACTAGATTACGTTTATCGGCATAGAGTGCGTATTGATGGGGATTGGGCGTAAGAACAACAGAACCCATTTCATAAGCGCTGCATAATGCCGCGAGCGATTCGCCTGCCAAGGAAAAATCCGTTAAGCGGTTATACACTAAATCAATCACTTGCCCTTGATGGACCAATTGACCGCCACTGAATTGCAACTCACTAGGATCAGCAATTATCGCGTTAATACCATTGCGTTCAAATAAACGCTGCGCCATTTTGAATTCGGGATAGAGAAATTGCTGCGTGGGGTTTTCATCTACAATCGCGATTCGCGTGAGCGGTTGGTCGCCACGCTGCAATTGCCATTCGCGTAAAAACATCTGTACAAACTCTTGATCAAACTGTGTTTTTAATAGCGGCAACAAAGTTCCCGCCGCGCGACAACATTCCGTTTGCGCACTCACCAAAGCGGCATTTAAAAACGCACCGCCGGCATTGGTATTTATTTCAATAATTTGTGGGCCTTGCTCACTTAAATGAAAATCGTAACCCATAAACACACCGGAAGTTCCAGGGTTATAACGCGCTATTGGAGATCCTCGCGCTAAAACATCTTTTGTATAGGCAGGCAAGCTCACCACACGCCCAACCGCGTGAACAATATCGCGCATCTGCTGCAACTGGGCTGGCGAAATAAAAACCGTGGTATTGGAGAATAATTGCGGGTGGGTAGCCAATACATCTTGGTTGATATCATCCGCACGCAAAATGCGATCAAGTTGTTCGCGATTTAAGGTGGTACAAAAGCAATCGTGATTTAAGAGTTCTGCTGGGCTTGCGCAATCAGCATTACAGCCTGATGATTTATAGTTATTCATGATTATTAGCCCGCATATGGTGTCAAAGATTAATCGGAAGCGCTGAAACCAGTACAGCAAAAAGCAGAGGCTCCTATAGGCCTATTAGAATATACGAAAAAACGAATATTATGACTACCCCACTCAATCAAAACCTATCTGACTTGCCCCCCTGCATTACTCAGCTAGTCTTAGGAATATTCACCTAAATAATGTGTTATTCAATCTAGGATCTTCGGCATGCAGACTACTCAAATCCACCTTAAATCTGTAGACAACCTTGAGCAACTGGACTCACTTTCATCATTCGCGCCCGATTTAATCGTCGCTTTTGGGGCACTTAGTTATTTTGAATCACCCAAACTGGCCAATGCGCTAGGCAAATTGGTGCCCTCATCGGCCTTAATCGGCTGTTCTACTGCCGGTGAAATTGCGGTTGACCGCGTTTATGACAGCAGCTGCATAGTCACCGCTATAAAATTCGCCAATACTCGCGTTGAAGCGGTCACTACAGAAATTTCTGGAATGGCGGACTCCTTCAGTGCGGGCGAACGACTGGGACTCGCGCTAGATCATAGCAACCTCTCTGGCGTTCTCTTGCTCGGTACAGGTGTGGCCATTAACGGCAGTGCCTTGGTTGCAGGCTTAGAGTCAGCACTGCCTAAAGGCGTCAGTATTTCTGGCGGATTAGCGGCTGATGCTGGCGCCTTCAAACAAACGTGGACACTTGGCCCCGCTGGGAATAGCGATAAACATATTGTGGCCGTAGGACTTTATGGCGACAAAATTCAATTGAGCTACGGCACCTTTGCCGGCTGGGAGCCTTTTGGCCCTGCACGTAAAGTAACACGCTGTGATGGCAATGTACTTTACGAATTAGATGGTGCCAGCGCACTAGAGGTCTACAAACGCTACCTTGGGGATTACGCCAAAGACTTACCTGGCTCCGGCCTTCTATTTCCTTTCGCCATGCTTAACAGCGAACACGAGAAGCACGGCATTTTTCGCACAATTCTGGCGGTAGATGAAAACGAAGGTTCACTCACACTGGCGGGCGATATTGACCCGAACGGCTACTTAGAGTTAATGCACTCCAGCACCGATAAACTTATCAACGGTGCAGAAACTGCAGCTCAAACGGCCAAGAAAAATCACACCCAATCGCCAAATGAGAGCCTAGCAATATTAGTAAGCTGCATCGGGCGCAAACTGGTGATGGGCGATAGAATCGACGAAGAGGTAGAAGCTGTTGCCGATACCCTCGGGAAAAATACCACCATCACCGGCTACTACTCCAATGGCGAAATTGCTGGGACGGAATTTCATTCTGAATGTCGCCTGCACAATCAAACTATGACCATTACGTGGATTAGTGAAAACCAATGAGTGTTTTTTAAGGATGCATCCAACGCTTGCAAGACAGTTAAGACGGCTGTGCGGAATTGAATCCGACACCGAATTGACACAGCGGTTGACGGAATTTCAGGCGCTAGACCTAGCGCCTGAATTGCGTTCGCTGGTAGAAGGTATGAGCGAATTATTCGCGCGAGTGAACTCTACTTACGAACAAAATGATCGCGACCTTGATTTACGCTCTCGCAGCCTTGAACAAAGTTCAACAGAACTGAATGCTATCAACAAACAGATGCGTGAAGATATCGCCAGCCGTAATCGCGTATTGCAATCTGTGCGCGATGCTGCCGATAAATTATTGGATCAAAATGAAGCAATTGTCTCAATTCCAAGTGCAGATGACTTAGAAGGCTTATCTGCGCTCTTGCCGATTTTAATTGAACAACAAGAACAACGTCGCCTTGAATTATTTAATCAGCGTTTTGCGATGGATCAGCATGCAATTGTCAGCATCACCGACACAAAAGGAATAATTAATTACGTCAACGACAAATTTTGTAAAATTAGTGATTACCCTCGCGACCAACTGATTGGTAAAACTCACAAAATTATTAACTCAAAAACCCATGATACAAATTTTTTTCACGAATTATGGTCTACTATAAGCCAAGGTAAAGTGTGGCACGGAGAAGTTTGTAATAAATCGCGCAGCGGCATGCTGTATTGGGTAGACAGTACTATTGTGCCCTTCTTAGACGATGCAGGAAAACCCTATCAATACATCAGCATTCGCACCGACATTACCGAACGCAAACGTATGGCAGAAAAAATAATCGCCAGCGAGCAACAATACCGAAACCTTATTGAAAGCGTGCGCGAAGTTATCTTCCAAATGGATGAAGAAGGGCGCTTGATGTTTCTGAATCCCGCATGGGAAGACATAACACAATTTAAAATTCAAGAAACACTTGGCAGAAATTTTATAGATTTTATTCACCATGACGATATAGACCAAGCCGTGGCCATTTTTAAAAAATTATGCGACTGCGACATTACATCCTTTAAAGGCGAGCTACGTTTTTACAACAAAAAAGGTCATTTCTGCTGGATTGAACTTACCATTCAAAGCGAGGTAGATGAAACCAATAATAATTTGCGATTTACTGGAACACTCAACGACATAACTGAGCGCCGCCGTATTGCACAGGTTCAATCTGAATTTGTATCCGTGGTCAGCCATGAATTGCGTACACCGATCACATCCATTCGCGGCGCGCTTGCAATTTTAGACAGTGGCAAAGCTGGCCCCGTATCTGAATCTCAATTAAAACTGGTTCAAATTGCGCATAAGAATAGCCAGCGTCTTATCACGCTCGTGAACGATATTTTGGATATGGAAAAACTCATGGCAGGCAAAATGAGTTTGAACATGGCAAGCATTAATTTAATTTCACTCGTAGAACTCGCAATAGAATCCAACACGTCCTACGCCCAAACCTGCAACACCAAATTGGTTTTTTGTGAGCGGCCTGAGGACGCTATGGTGGTTGCAGATCCAGATCGTCTTATGCAGGTTCTGACAAATTTATTGTCTAACGCCGCAAAATTTTCCCCGCCCGATCGCGCCGTTGAAATTTATATAACGCGGGAGACAAATGCGTTTAAGGTTTCCGTAAAAGATTATGGGCCAGGTATTCCAGTTGAATTTCGCTCACGCATTTTTAGCGCCTTCGCGCAAGCAGATAGCTCCGATACACGCAAACAAGGTGGCACAGGCCTTGGTTTAAAAATCAGCAAAACCTTGGTTGAAAAAATGGGCGGCACCATCGATTTTGACAGCGAAGTGGGTGCTGGTAGCTGTTTTTGGTTTAGCTTGCCGGTAGCGCCTTAACCCCCTCCCAGCCTCCCCCTTCACAAAGGGGAGGAGCTGAACATCACTCCGCTCCCAGCAAGAACACGCTCTTGCCCCTCCCCGCTTTTCAAGGGGGAGGCTGGGAGGGGGTGCCGTTATAAGTACCCCTACAAAACACTGCCCTATTTTCATAGGCCGCTTTCTGGGACAATAGCGACCAGTTTTCCTCTACTCAGCAGTCCCCGCATATGAACACCGACGCCATCAACCTTTTTGACCATCCACGCTATTGGGCTGAATGCTACGGGCCCGCGCCCTT
>CAZZEV010000170.1:0-5214 GCA_964653305.1 uncultured Cellvibrionaceae bacterium
GCGAGCATATTCCTCAAGTTCAGCGCGACTAAAATTGAGCAACGGGCGAAATAGCGTGCCCTGCCCTAAAGACCGTTGTTGCGCCATAGCCGCCAAACCGCGCGGGCCGGTGCCGCGCATTAAGCGCAACAAGAGGGTTTCGGCTTGATCATCCGCATGATGTGCGGTTAACAGGTAATCGCCACTCTTTATATATTCCTCAAAAACGGCGTAACGGGCTTGGCGGGCAGCATCTTCAATGCCACGACCGCTGTTTTTTACATCCACTTTTATTGCTGTATACGCAATATTCAGGCGAGCGCACATATCCGCACAGTGCGCTTGCCACTCATGAGCTTTAGGGGAAATTTGGTGATTGATATGTAGCGCGTGAAGTGTGACAGGCAGATTCAGGGCAGACAGTGAATGTAGCAAGACGCAAGAATCCAAGCCGCCAGACAAGGCTATCCACCAAACGCCGCTATGAGCTTTGGGAAGATGCGGCTGTAGCTTGGCAATAGAAAATGTCATACAAGGCATTTCAGGTAATGTACTTTATGGAAAGAGCCTTGCCATTAAAACGGCAAAAGGCAAATATACATGCTCTTATAGGGTGAATACTTATGTCATCAAATAATTAATACACAATTAAATCAGAAAATCTCGATCGAACCCTATCTGGCCTCTACTTTGTTTGCACCACATCGCTCACACTCAAACACTGTGACCAGCTTACCCTCTTTTACATCAAATTTTTTGTCCGTTTTAATTTTCCATTTGTGAAAGCCGCTTTTGCATAGCGTTTTACCCTTGTGCTTTTCAAATGGCGATGGACGTTTAAATGGCAGAATATTTGTCATTAGTTTACAGCCTTTTAAAAAATAGCCTTATTAAATAGCACTTTCATTAACCCGAAACCAACCTGCAATACTTTTACGCTCGCGCTTCGCAAGTAAAACCTCATGGGGAAATTTTTCACTTAAAAAAATCACTAAGCGCCCGCATTCAGGCAAGATGGTTTCAATCACTTTATTGTCATCATCTTCCGAGTACAGCAATAACTCGCCACCATCACTTGGCTGCCATGCATCATTCAAATACAGCACCGTTGACAACACGCGATTAGATTGACCTCGCTTACCATTACCACGAAAAGCATCAAGATGTTTTTTATAAAACGCACCTGTCGGGTAACACGCAAAGTGGCTCTCATAATCAAACAAGCCCAGAAACAAACGGCGGTTAAGTCCAACACGCAATGAATCCATCCATTGCAAGAAATCAGCAGTTATGTCTACGTTGGGCTGAATCCAATGAATTTTGTCTGAACGAATTGTTTGTTGTACGTGAAAATCAGTTTGGCGACCAATACCTGCCGTTTTAAAGTCATTGCTCTGTAGCTGATTAAAAAACACTAACAATTGATCTAATAAAGGCGTTGGCAACGCATCATCTATTACCCAATAGCCCTGTTCAACAAGGGCATCAGCAATACAATTCAGTTGGGTTTCAGGAAAAGAATTCATGAGGACGGAGTTCTAAACATAAGGGGAGGCATCTAAAATAGTAATACCTAATTATAGCGCCATTCTACCCACAGAATCATATTTCTAGCCTTTTGATACAAGTCAAAGCCCTCATTTACCAATGCTTTATGCTGTCATAATCCCAGTATCTACCGCCGTGACTGCTATGAACAGCTACAAATCTATTGAATGGAACCCGCAAATTATTCAACGCTACGACATGGCGGGGCCGCGCTATACCTCTTACCCTACGGCCCCGCAATTTCGTAGCGATTTTTCTGAAGTAGCCCTATTCAATGCCATATCGCGCAGCAACAAACAATTAAAACCACTCTCGCTTTATTTTCATATTCCCTTTTGTGAATCGCTTTGCTACTACTGCGGCTGCAATAAAATTGTTACGCCCAACAAAGATCGCGCCGCGCCTTATCTGGATCGCTTAATTCGCGAACTTGAAATTCAAGCTGATATTTTTAATTCAGCACGCATAGTTAAGCAATTACATTGGGGTGGAGGCACACCAACGTTTATTAGTGACGATGAAATGTCACTACTGATGGAAACCACGCGCAAGTTTTTTAATTTACTTGATAATGACGAAGGTGAATATTCTATTGAAGTTCACCCCGGCACAGTTTCAACCAGCACCATGAGCCATCTGCGTAAACTCGGTTTTAACCGTGTAAGCATGGGCATACAAGATTTTGATGAGACGGTACAAAAAGCAGTGAATCGCTTTAACACTTACAATGAAGTGGAAACCTTGGTAAATAGCATTCGCGCTGACGGTTATAAGTCAATCAGTATGGATTTGATTTACGGCTTACCCCATCAAACCGAACACTCGTTTGCACAAACACTGAACAAGGTTATAGCGCTATCGCCAGACCGACTTTCACTGTTCAATTACGCACACATGCCGCATTTATTTAAAAGCCAAGAATTAATTCGCGAAGAGGATTTGCCTTCCGCTGAACTGAAATTAGGGCTATTGCATTACGCCATTGATCGGCTACAAGCCGCTGGCTACATTTATGTTGGCATGGATCACTTTGCAAAACCTGACGATGAGTTAGTTATCGCTCAACAAGAAGGAAAATTGCAGCGCAACTTTCAAGGCTATTCCACGCACGGAGATTGTGACCTCTTAGCCTTTGGTGTTTCAGCCATAAGCGCAATTGATAATGTGTATATGCAGAATGCTAAAAATATTAATGACTACCAAGCTAAACTTGATGAAGGTGTATTACCCTACATAAAAGGTTTTACGCTCAACAAAGAAGATGAGTTGCGAAAATTTATTATTAACCAACTGATCTGCCACTTTGAGTTAAGTTTTAATAGCGTTAACGAAAAGTTTTCAATCGACATGGAAAATTACTTTTCAGCCGAACTGCAAAAACTCACACCCATGATAGAAGATGGACTCATTAGCGTGGATGCTCAAGGCATCCATGTACACAACGCTGGACGCATGCTTATTCGCCGCATTTGTATGGTCTTTGATGAATACTTAAATAACACGACGCAAATTCGGTATTCCAAGATCATATAACTCCGCCCCACCTTACCGCACCAAACAGCTGGCACAAGTGTTGCTCTATTGAGAAAGTATCAGGCAAAGATTCTCATGCCCTGCCATTTTTGGCAGATGCGACCTCATTTAGGACATAAAATGCAGAGCACCAGCACCACTATGAGACACTCCATCCCCCAATTTGCACCAGCAACTACCGATAAATCGATAGTTAGCCGCTTTACGGAGCTGTTTAATCAGCGGCTTGATGCACTCAACATGATTAAACAACTCAATCATATGATTAAAGCCGTGCAGCGCCATCGAGGTATGAGCATGGGCTTACTGGGGGGTAATGCACTCTTCCGAGAAGAATTCACCAAACTACAACGCCAAATAGCCGAGCGTCTTCAGCTATTCAGTGCTTTCGCATCACGCACACAACAATTCCTACCACAACGCGATCAAGAAAATTTACACAGCGCATGGCTCACCATTAGCCATGATTGGCAGGAAGACTCTGTCATTGATAACTACGAATTACACTGCCACTTAATTGAGCAGCTACTTGCACTACTCGCTTTTATTGCCAAACAATTAGAGCAGCCTATCGCGGCAATTCTAGCAACCAATAATGAGCCAACTCAAATCTATGCCACCAACACCGTTTACCCCAATCGATTTAAACAATTAGAAGTTTTGCATTTTTCTACGCGCTTAATGCCTTCTGTTGCAGAGCAAATTGGGCGAATCCGTGCACTTGCAACCTATACCGCCGCATTGGGTTATTGCGCTCCAGATTACGCCAGTAAATTGCGCTACGTTATTCAATGCACGCGTGTGAACAATGAGAAATTACGACATCAAGCAAAACGAATGGAAGGCATTTTAGAAAAGGATACACCACTCTTAAATCAATTAAAAAGCTATGAAATAAAGCTCACTTTTTTATTAAACATGGTAGAACAAGATATCTTGAACGATGAAAAAATAGCTGTGGACAGCAACCGATTATTTGAACTGGCTACCGATATTATAGATATGTATTTGAATTGCGTTGATGAAGGCACAGCGCTTATTGAGCGCTGGCACAATGATGAAATTGAAAACTGGATTGTATCAACCAACTAAAAAAGTAAACTACACATTGGGATTGCTATAAACAAGCGTGCGGCATCATCAAATGTCGCACGCTTGTTTGGCTCTTGTTAAAACTGCCCCCAAGATTGAATTAAATTATGAATTTCTTCTGCCGCATGAGGGGATGAATCGATAATGCTAAACCCTGTCCAGTGCTTTCCATTTTGGTCTGCAGCGCGCGTCCACAAACAATCTACGCCGATTCTTACAACTCGCCTATTGTCGTTTACTGCAGGAAGATGCAAGTCCAATTCATAGAGCCTATCCTCTTCAAGAGGAACATCGCCCATTAACATGAGTCCTTGAGTATGAATATTTATTAATCTGCCAAGGTAGACATCGCGCAATGCATCATAAACATCAATATCGCCATTGAGAGTATGGCGATGCATAACACGATCGTAATTCTGTGAAGAGAAATCGCTCATAGACTTATCAGCCCTTATGTGACGTTTCAGCAATTACAGTACCTGCTCGCTCATTCAGTGTTTGATAAATATTTTCCAATGCTCGCTCAAAGAATGGTTTGGTACTTCCCGCAATTACATGCGCCTTACCGGCGATCATTTCACGCGCCAGTTGCAAACCAGCAATCAATGACACCTTTCTACCTTGCTGATCAACCAACATATAGTGATTGGTCTTTTGATTGAACCAAGCCACTTTCAATCGCTTACCACCTTCGAATTCAAACCAAGTACCAAACTCAATCATTTTTAAACTATCAACGATTTTGGTTTCGTCAGCCGTTTGTGGGGTCGATATTTCTTCTATTTGGCCGGCTTTTTCTGCAGCCATACTTTCTAATTTAGATCGCATTGGCGCCGGCGCAGGTTCAGCTTTTTTACTTTGCAAGGCTAATCGTTGCAATGCAATTACAGCATCAATAAGTTTTCGACCCTTCGCTTGTTCGTAACCAATGGTTTCAAAACCATGCTCCAAAGCACCAAGCAAACTGTCTTGGCGTTCCATTTGTTTTACTTTATCCGTCTGCAATGTTTTGGGCTCAAGGCTCCATAAAAGATCGTCAATAACGGTGACCGCACGCTGCCA
>CAZZEV010000170.1:5224-6532 GCA_964653305.1 uncultured Cellvibrionaceae bacterium
GCCAAGCATCTGAATTATCGCCGTAACGCAACAACACAAACGACAAATAGTCTGACCACGGTTGCAAGAGTAGAAGCAAAATTGCCGACGGCATTTCACGGCCATCCGTGCGGCTACGCACGGCGTTGTTAACCTGAACTTTGGCTTCACGCAGTTTTTCTTCGCCCTGCGCCTTCTCAAGTGCACGACGCTCCATCAACTCCTGTCTGCGCGCAACATTATGTGTGTACGCATTAAATTCAATCAGAAGTTCTGCAAACAAACGAACATCATTTTTAAAATCTTCTAACAGACGGAATACCGTTACCTTAATCTTGTTAAAAATTTCAAATTGATCGCTGCCATCATTGCCCACCCAACGCACACCTGCCTCAGCCAAGCTGTTTAACAGCACTCGTGCTGGGTGCTCAGGCTGTTCAAAAAAGTCTTTGTCTATAAATGCGATCTTAAGAAATGGCGTGTGCAAATAGCTTAATAAAGCCTTTACAGAGTCGGGCAAGTGTTCATCTGACAACATGTATTCAAACAGCATCCCCACCAAATCGATGGTCTGCATATCGCTCGCTTCAACTGCACCATTTTCATTCTCTTGGGCAATTTGCTGCATCATCTGCTGACTAACTTCTTGCACACGCTGGGGCGCCAAGTTCACCACGCCAGTCGCATTATTTGCGGCCTCGAAAGCGCGCTGAGTAACACTTAGCGTATTGCTTTGAAGATTGTCGAGCACGCCCACCAATTGATCGCTGTTATAAACGTGCAGGTTTTGGCTGTTGGCAGACTGGGGTTGTTGATTCGCAGGAACCAAGCTAGACGCAGGATAGCTAGCGCCTGCTGAGCGCGGTATAAAACCTGTGGCAGCTACAGGTGCTTGAGCAACCGGCTGCTGGGAACCCGCTGCAAATTGCTGAGCCGAGCCTTGGTGAGTGATATGAGCTTGTAATAGTTTAATCGCATTCAACAAGCTGCTTTGGTACTGAACATCAGCGGGATTTAACGCGCCGCTTAGAAGACGATCGCTGGCACGTCGATGCTCGACACCAGCCTGCGGCGGCAATTCGCCGAGAGGATTTGTATCAAATGGATCATCTGCAACTTGGTCATCCACTACGGCTCTGGAATCTGAACCATTACCAGATGAGGGCACAAACCGCAGGTTAGGCAATAAGTTCTGATGAATGAGGTATTGGTTTATCTCGTCATAAAGGCCTTCTAATTGCCCGATGACTTCTTGATCAAATATTTTGTATCCAATAATTTTAGTTTTGGCGTCAATATCTAAACTCGCCAACACCTTACGCAAAGCCT
>CAZZEV010000171.1:0-6525 GCA_964653305.1 uncultured Cellvibrionaceae bacterium
CCAAGTGGTCACTGGCCGCCTTACTGGCACTGTAGGGGCTGTTGGGTTCGTAGGGGTTGGTTTCGGTAAATGGCGCATCGGTGGGCGAAAGCGTGCCATATACCTCGTCGGTCGACACATGCAAAAAGCGGAAGGCTTGCTTTTCAGCCACAGGCAGGTCTTGCCAATAAGCCCGCACGCTCTCTAGCAAATTGAATGTGCCCACAATGTTGGTTTCAATAAAGTCGCCCGGTCCGTGGATGGAGCGGTCTACATGGCTCTCAGCCGCAAAGTTAAGCACAGCACGGGGCTTGTATTCGGCCAAGAGCTTAGACACCAAAGCACGGTCGCCAATATCGCCCCGCACAAACACATGGCGCTTGTCCCCCTCAAGCGCTTTGAGGTTGGCCAAATTGCCTGCGTAGGTGAGTTTGTCTAAATTCACCACAACCTCGTCTGACGACGACAACCATGTGTGAACGAAATTGCTGCCAATGAAGCCGGCACAGCCAGAAACTATAAGTGTCATCGCTTTTTACTGAAAGTGATTTCCAACCGATTATTATGGTTGAATGCTAGGTACTTAACGCCAATGAAAGAGAAATAGATTCCAATTAATGCCATCAAATACTTAAAAATCCCTTCGCTGATTAAATCATAAAAACCACGACATAAAATAGACAAAATTAAAATACCAAGTAACATAGAAAACATGGGTTGCTTAGCGTCCGAGCCTCTCTTGATTAACCTTAGCACAATTATGACTACTGCAAGATAGGCCAGAACCCCCAGAACACCATAGCAAACAGCCAACTCAACGAGTGTACTGTCGTTGCGTTGATAGACCCCGATCTCACCATCCAGCTCCCACAATCGAGCCATATAGTCTTTCGAGTAGCCCACCCCAAAAGGGCGCTCCCACAAACTCTTAAATCCCACCAAAAGCCAGGCCGATCTCAAATATGCAGATTGGTCAACAACACACCTAAACTCCCTTGCCGCCATGCATCGATATGGATCATCAATTGGTTTATCCCAAAACAAAGAACTCACATAAGGTAAATCATTTAATTTAAGACCCTCTTCTTTATTAAAAACGTCTGCATATGCCACCGAAACACTATAACTCAGCGCATTCCATCTAGACTTACCAGTATTGAAGCCAACCAGCCCCACCATTAGGATCGATATCGTCAATAATATTTTTGAGTTAACACTTAAACCTCGCAATTGGCAAAAAAAACCTCTTCTAATATTAGGCACACAAACTAAAGGCATTAAAAATGCAAGCAGAATAGAAACATATGCCGAACGTGCATCTAACAGTAATAATGCAAAAACCGATAGTCCACATAAGGCAATAGATACTTTTCCATGAAGGCTGCTCTTTTTCGACAAAAAAATCATGACAGCTACAAATAAAAGCTGAACCATCGCCAATGAGGCATACCGACGCCCCACTCGTGGAGTATCTTTTAAATACTCCAAAAACCCTCTTCCAGCAGAATCAACTCTTCCCAAATCCCACTGATATAGAGCATTAATCATATCGTAATACAAATAGAAAAGATGAACCAACGACGGAATAAGCAATATAAAAATCAGAGCATAGCTCTTATTTAAAAGTACATCACCTCTAAAAATTTTATAAAATAAGAACAAAACAACCGCACCCATTACAACCTGCTCAACGCCCTCCAACCTATAAGCAATTTGAAATTCCTTTCTATAAATCAAAAAAGACAATATCAACAATACCAATGCGCCAATAAAAAATAAAAAATCTCTCAAGTGACCTTTAAAATGACAACACAGAACAACCAAACACATTGCCAACACCACGACAGCGTCAGCAATCAAATCCTTGCCTGGGGATAAATATAGCGCGACAATGATCGCCATAAAGAATAATATAACTACATTGTGAAATATATTTTTAAATAATTTAAATTGCATTGCAAACATAGACGCCACAAATTAAAACCAAAACAACTCAAATAGTTTTAGCGGATATTTAGATAAAATCATTAACATATTAGTCTTGACACCATTTTCACGACAGGCACGTAGCACCTCACTATTCAAATGCACCTTGGCACGCCACCCATCCGTGCTAACCCCACCAGTTTGCATACGCACAAACACTTTGGTGACATGTGCATAACGCAAGTTATGGCCATAAAAAGCGCGAATGACAAACTCATAATCGCCAGCGATTTTATATGTTGTATTGAACTGCCCCACACGCTCAATGACTGAGCGCTTCAAAAACAATGCAGGGTGCGCCGGCATCCAACCCCATGCCAAGCGCTCAGGTGTAAAACGGTCTGAACGGTATCGCCGCACGTCTCGGTTTGGGTTTGCCGCATGAAAAAAAACCACATCCCCCATCAGTGCGTCTAATTGTTCTGCACGCATTTGGCTTGCTACTGTAGACAACACGCCTTTCGAGGCGTACTGATCATCCGCATTTAAAAAACATATCACATCACCCGTAGCACGAGCCAATCCCTTGTTCATTGCATCGTAAATACCGGAATCTGGCTCGCTCACAACACAAGCTAACCCTCTGCGGTAGCGGTTTATCACATCTAAGGTTCCATCGATAGAACCGCCATCGATCAAAATGTGCTCAACCTCTGGGTAATCTTGATTCGCTACCGACTGCAAAGTACGCTCAATAGTTAATGCGCTATTAAAACAAACCGTAATGACGCTAATTAGTGACATAGCAACCTATCCAACGCCATCAACTTAAATTGATTCAGCTTCAAAATAATATTATTCCCGATTAACGATTTATCATAGTTTAAAAAATCACCTTCTATCAGCTTTGCAAGAGCGCCTTCTAGCGCCTTGCTTGATCGCGGCTCTATCAATAAACCATTGTCATCGTGTATATATTCAGCGATTTCACCTGTATCACACGAAACAACGATGCAACCCGCGACTAAAGCATCGATAATTGAAAGAGGCAGATATTCAGTCGGATAGTAAGTAGGCAATACAAAGATATCCGTCTTACTCAGCAAATCCCATTTTGATTTTCCTGATATGAATTCATAGTATGTAACATACCCAGCCTCAATCAATTCATCTAAAGTTTTATAGTTTACGCCTGATATTCTCTTGCCGGCAATCCAAAAATCAAGATTCTTATTCGACTTCGATAAAATCTCAATTGACTTACAGAATTCAAAAACACCTTTTTCTGGAATAAGATTCGACATAAATCCAATCTTAACCCTTGAATTATCATTCGTGTTTCGTAGTGCGCTATTTTTTACGTATCGAATTGATTCATCATCAATAAAAGCTGGGAGCTTCACAAACACAGGACATGGATTTATTTTTGACAATGCCGAACGAATCCCCGCCTCCATCAGACTGCCTAAAACCACAAAAACCACTTCCCCGCCACAAATCCAGTTGTATAACCACCGGCCAAATTTACCGATGTTGACCCAATATTTTTCGAAATCATTTCCAACGACATGAATTACGGTCTTACCCGCGAAAAGCCGGCTTAAAATTAATACCACTAGATCTCTAGTATAAAAACTAGCTGGCGTTCTGTTTAGAACAATATAAGAAATACTCGGCCTGATCAGTATGAATTTTATCATGGTTAACGCCATGTAACATACCAACCGCACAAGGAAAAATACACCTTTCGCTGGCTGTCTGTTTACTACTACTTGAGACTTTTCACGCAAGCATCTAATCATAAATTCAGATGTAACAACCTGTCCTGTTACCATCCCATCTAGTACCGCCGAGAATATTATTTTCATCGTGTTAGCTTCTTATAAAGTAGATAAGCATTCCGAAATATTAGCCAAAAATACAAATTAACAAAAAATATCAAGTTAAAAAATATCGACTCATTTTCGGAAAATTTATTTCGTTTGGATATTTCCCCATCAGTAAGAAAGGAAAAAATAGTCGATTTGATATTTTTACAATTTTCCCCACTTCCATCATTACCAGAATTTTCAGTTAGCGAGTAAGCATAGCCTATAGACCTCAACCCGTTCAACCTTAAATGCAGATACCAAAAAACTGCCCATGTCCTCTTCTGAAAATTCCAATTCACTTTTAATTGATTCAGCAATCTGGCCAAGAAAATATAATCATACTTAGCGGCTTGAAATAGAGTAAATTTACGAGGAGTCCAAACATCACTCTCTCTGAAGTCTAACCATCGGTCTCGCCATGTTGCCCACCCCCAACAATACATCATCGAGGTGCTGACAATTTGATTTCTAAATGTAAATTTTAATAATTGATAATTAGCCCATCCATTGACATGCCCAATCAGCTTATCATCAGCATACTTACCCAGAAGATGCATCATTTTATCTACAAAAAGTGGATGCAGTCTTAAATCATCCTCCAAGACGATTAATGCATCCATTTCGCTAAATGCAGCATCTAAACCACCCAGGATAGAGTCTCTTAAGCCAATATTCTGTGGTTTTTTATCATAAATGTAGTTGGCTATTTTTGTATTTTCAGCAAACTCTTCCCAATCTAATTTTATTTTTTGGTGTTCAACTTTATCTAAGTCTGAAGCTGATTCAATTAAACCATCCTGAAAAACATAAAATTTATTTATGCCTTTTAAATTATTGACCGCTAGCGATTGTAAAAGATTTTTAAATTTATCGCTTCTCTTATGACAGAAAATTACAATACCAATACGCATCAAAATTTACCAACGAATTAAATTAGAGCGCAAATTGAAAAATTCAAACATCAAACAACTCTCTGAAAACATTTAATGCCTGCTCAATAACTTGATTCAAATTTGGCTCTAATCCCGCATACAACGGGAACCGAACCAAACGCTCTGATAAGTTTTCTGTTCTTGACATGTCTGACGCCACTCGCCCGAAACTATTACCATGCGGGGAGGAGTGGAGCGGGACATAATGAAAGCTACATCCAACCCCTCGCTCTTTCATTTTTTCAATAAAAATAGTTCTATGCTTCAATGATGGGAGTATTCCCCAGTATATATGCCCATTATGCACGCATTCTTTTGGTACACTCGGTCGCAGAAAAACTCCTTTTTTCTCCAACTCTTGAAATGATGCATGATATTGGTTCCATATTGCAACACGACGTTCTGTTATTTCTTTAGCATATTCGAACTGTCCTAAAAGATATGCCGCATTCAACTCGCTTGGCAAATACGACGAGCCCGTGCTTACCCAGTTGTATTTATCAATTTCGCCACGAAAAAACTTGCTTCTATTTGTACCTTTCTCTCGAATAATTTCCGCTCTTTCAGCCAAGTCGGGTAGACGAGTTAGAAAAGCGCCGCCTTCCCCGCAGCTTATGTTTTTGGTAGCGTGGAACGAAAGCGCTCCCATGTCGCCAATAGTACCTAATGCCTGCCCTTTATAGCTAGCCATGATTCCCTGTGCCGCATCCTCGATCACAAGTAGCTTGTGCTTACGAGCCAGCGCTAATAGCGTATCCATCTCGCAGGCCACGCCTGCGTAATGCACGGGCATTAGGGCGCGGGTGCGCGGAGTAATGGCCGCCGCTACCAAGTTCTCATCCATATTGAGGGTGTCGGGGCGGATGTCGATAAACACCGGCACTGCGCCTCGCAGCACAACTGCATTGGCAGTCGACACAAAGGTGTACGAGGGCATGATGACTTCATCGCCGACTTGCAGATCGGCCAAAAGTGCAGCCATCTCAAGCGCTGCGGTAGCCGAGTGAGTTAGCAAGGCAAACTGAGAATGCAACTGGGTCTTAAGCCACTCGCTACACCGACGCGTAAAAACGCCATCGCCCGACAAGACACGCGATTCGATGGCTTGGCACACCAGCTCAACCTCGCGGCCAGCGACATAAGATATGTTGTACGGAATCATGAAAGTTTCTTTACGTTTTTATCATTGCAGACTAGGTAGAAAAACACCGTCTCAGACAATTACGAGGTCTTTGTGGTGCGTAACGCCTAGCCGTAGACATAGTGCGGTAGTTAACACTTTTTTTGCTTACTAGGCCTCAGCAGGGATGCGAGTCGGCTCATACGCCACCCCTCAGCTAGCAGACCTTAACGCCAAAATATCGTCTGCCAATTCGGCAATCGTCTCGTCGTGAGTGATGAATACGATGACGCATTCATGCAGGCGGGCACGGATACGATCGACGACTAGGTCGCGTGTCTGCGGGTCGAGTGCGCTGGTGGCCTCATCTAGGATTAACACTTGCGGCCGCCGCAAGAGCGCGCGGGCAATAGACAGGCGTTGGCGTTGTCCTCCAGACAGGTTGGAGCCTTGATAATCCATCAGCGTATGGATGCCCGCTGGCAGCGCGCGGACGACGCCCGACAGATCCACAGCCTCTAGCACGGCATCAATGTCCGCATCGCTCACGGCCATACCAAGGCTCAAGTTATCCCGCACCGACACCGAGAAGATGCGGGGCTGCTGCTCGACAAGGATCACTCGTCGGCGCAAGTCCTCGGGCATCATCAATTTTCCGTCGGCCAAGACTTTGCCTGAATCTGCTGCAAACATGCCA
>CAZZEV010000172.1:0-6511 GCA_964653305.1 uncultured Cellvibrionaceae bacterium
CTGATCACTAAATTTTCTTTCATACCACTGTAGCCAAAAGCATCGCGTTGGCTACTCAGCATTTGCATGCCTTTTTTGTGCAAATCTGCTTGTGGTTCTACGCCCACATTAAACAGCATAAGTATTTTTGTGGGCTGCGCATTTTGTACAAACTGTTCATGCTCGATGTTTTCAATTGGCAAAGGTAACCATTGCTGAATAACATTTAATAACTGTTGCCGCTGGGAAGGCTGTAACGAAAAGATTTGAGTGGCTGCGCTTAAAGGAATTATGTCTAACTTAGTGCCTGCTACAAAAATGCCATTTCCGTAACACCAGAGCAATAGCTCCATAAAATTGCGCGACCGCTTGATAGGTTCAGACGCTTGATTGCGTAAGCTTAAATCTTGTTGGCTGCCGCGATAGACTTGCCACAAACTGGTACCCGCCTCTTGCGTTTGCACAAAGCACAATGCAGGTTCGCTTAGATCCTGTGAAATATTGGGATTAATCCAATCTATTTTCCCGGCTTTGCGTTCAAAAGCAGCGTGTAGCTTTCTCCCTAAAATTAATAACTCATTACCACTGATGGCCGTTTCACCTGAGTTATTTTTATTCATATCCACTAGCAGACGATAACCTTGACTCAATTCATTGGCCAGTAAGTTTCGCTCTGCCAATACGTGCGGCGATTTCCAATAAGCGCGGTTATCCAACATGGTTAATTGGCGATGATCCCAGCTCCAATTGCCCACCATCTTTTCTAGCAACACTCGCTGCCATGCTTTAGCTGTGTTGCGGCTGGTGCGCGATAAATATTTTCCCGATTTAAAATAGAAACAGCGGCGTACTAGCTCTAAACGCGTCGGCTGATGTTGGTCTACTAAATAATCTTGTAAGCGCTCGTAAACCAACACATAGGCATCCACTTCGTCTGCATCCTGTGCTTGCGTCTGGGGCTGCGTATTATTAAGCGCGAGATAAATCTTGCGTTTCAAACTAAGCGCTAAAGGCTCTTTATAGCTTTCACTAGAGTAAGCTTCTAAGAGCAATAATTTGAGTACCGATTTATAGGGCGAATCTATACCCTTATACAATTGCCAAATACCTGCGCCAACAAATTCATTAGCTGGAATTTCTGGTATGCCACCAAAATCGATATAGTCCTCTGCACGCAAGAACCGTTTATCCAATAAGTTTTTGGTATAGCCCACATAATTTTTTTCTTGCTCAACAGGCACAAACCACCAGAGCGGTAAGCGACCTGCCAACCACACCGCAGTGCGATAAAATTCATCCAACAATAAAAAATGCTGGGCAGTGCCGCTCGCTTCACTGCTTAATAAGGCTTGCTGGCCTTGACGAAATTTATTCGCCTCCATTAAAAAGAAGTGTGCTTCTATATGAATATTGTCTGCTGCCCAACGCGTTAAGGCATTGCATTTCTCCTGCAACTCGTCGAGTGCAGCGCGGGTTAAATTTTCACTGTGGCACACCCATACATCAATATCGCTGTTATCGGCCTGCGCAATAGTCCCTAAGCTGCCCATCATAAATAGGGCTTCAATCGCATCGGTTTTATCGACGAGGTCACGTTGATAGTTAAAACTGCGCGCAACTCCCTTGGCGATACGAATATCATCTTTACTGGGCGTATAGCTTTGCACACCCGAAGGCGTGAGGTGACTAATATAGCCCGGTAACATGGGGTGATTGACGTGAAAAAATAGCGGCAAGAGCGCTAGAAATTGTTGTTGGCGCTCTGAGAGTACATCCAGAGTTCGTTGATAACGCACTTGATTAAGCTGAATATAATGTTGCTTTATTTTGCTTAATTGTTTGCGATCTATTCCCTCAAAATGGTTTTCCTGTTCACTGACTAAGGTCATAGATGTGTCTTGCAAAAGGTAAAATTAATTCAGAATTGATAATTTAATGCAATGGTTAAAAGCTTAATGCGAATTCTCGTGGCCATTTTCAATGGATTGCTCGCGCAATTGTTCCACTAAGGTTTTATATAAAAGTTCAGGGTTAATTGGCTTGGATAAATAAGCATTCATACCTGCAGCAATACAGCGCTCGCGGTCGCCGCGCATTGCCTGTGCTGTGAGCGCAACAATGGGAATATTGGGCGCGCGTTCACCCGCACGAATTGCTTGAGTTGCACCTATGCCATCCATCTCTGGCATTTCCAAGTCCATTAAAATCAAATCAAAATGCTCCTTGCTGTTGTGAATCGCGGCAATAGCTTCAAGGCCATTATTAACTACAGTAACCTTCATGGCTTTCTTTTTTAACACACCGCGCACAACTTGCTGATTTACTAAGTTATCTTCGGCGACTAGGACACGTGCATTTTTTAAAATAGCATCCTGCTCAGAGGACTCAAGATTTACAGCACTGATACTTTGCAAGTAGTCGTCTTTACTGATAACACTGCTAATGGTTTCCAACAAACGTGCTTCACTAACAGGCTTACTCAAAAATTCATCAACATTTAATGCGTAATTATCTGCGCTAGAAATTTCATCGCGATGATAAGCAGATACCAAAATCACATGCGGCATGTAACTTAGATTTGTATTATTTTTAATGGCCGCCGCAGCTTCTACTCCATCCATAGCAGGCATACGATAATCCATCAACACAAAATGAAATGGCTGGCCTGTTGCATTAGCTTGCGCTATTTTTTCTAATGCTTGCTCGGCAGTTTCTACATCATCTACCACCAAACCAATACTTTTTGCCGTCGTCGTCATAACGGTACGCGCTATGGCGTTATCATCTACAATCAATGTTTTTATATTGCTTAATTCACGCACATGTTTATCAAGCAAGCGAGAACCCAAATGACTGTGATCAAATCGCGCGCTGAAAAAAACCTTACACCCTTGTTGCGGAGCACTCTCTATGTGCATTTCACCATTCATCAATTGCACTAGATGATTGCAAATGCCCAAACCAAAACGCAAGTGCCCTGCATCGTTGATAGTGACATGATTTTTTAAACATTGATTAATGCGCGACAGCCGATCACCGCTAATACCTACACCAAAATCGCTGACTGAAAATTCTAAATCGATATATTTAACGTTGGCTTCTCGCAATTTTACGCCAACAATAACTTCATTGGTTTCTGAGAACTGCAGTGCATTAGTAATAAGCTGATCAATCACTTGACTTAAGCGCGCGGCATCGCCCCGCAAAAAGCGCGGAACATCGGCTTTGATGTCATAAATGATACGAACCGATTTATGAATGGCGCTAATTTCAAACAACCGAGAAATTTTTTCAAACAGCTGATCTAAATCGAAATGTGAGTGTTCAAGAATAATTTTCCCGCTATCAATTTTAGAAAAATCCAAGACCTCGTTAATAATGTGCAAAAGCGAATCAGACGCGGAATTTAAACTGCCAAGGTAGCTTTTTTGCTGCTCATCTAGATTGGTATCTTTAAGCAAGTAACCCAACCCAATAATAGCGTTCATGGGAGTACGAATTTCATGACTCATACGCGCCAAAAATTCGCTTTTGGTTTTGTTCGCCATATCCGCCTGGGTTTTTGCTTCCAGCAGATCCTCACGCGCCAAAATAAAGTCGGTGATATTATTATTTAATCCTACACAGCGAGTGGGCTTACCTGAATCATCCGGTTCGCAAAATTTCATTTTGGATTGTACCCAAATAACTCTGCCACTCTGGTGCTGCATACGGCACTGAAAATTTACATAGGTTTCGCCATTTTCAATGGCAGCGTAAAGACGCTCCATGACGGAATCAGTATCTTCGCCGTGTAAAAAATAGTCATGCAAGGTCGTAAGATTGCCGGGTAAATCCTCGTAGTAATAACCCAACATGCGCAAATAGCTGCGGCTGAAATAGATTTTTCCGCTGGTAATATTCCAATCCCAAAGACCATCGCTACTAGCTTCAATCGCGTAATTAAAACGGGTGTCGCGATCACTCAATTTGGTAATCAGTTGTTGGCGATCGTGCAAATTAAATAAGGCGGTAGCAATAAACATTAAGCGGTCGAGATCGCGCGTATACCAACCACGTGGGTCATCACGATGCAACACCACGAACCCTTCAAGCAAGTTGTAGCGCAGTACCGGCACTAACAGCGAACTAAAGATATTGGCGTTGCGCAGTGGCGCAGTGGCTTCGGCAACGTCGGGATCTGCGGCAAGAAGCGCAACAGGTTTACCGGCATAGAGGCTGGCAGCCACCTGGGAATCTTTACGCCAAATGCCTGTTAGCCAATCAGCTTCGCGCAATTCAGGCGTGGTTTTCTTTTGCCATTGCCCTAAACATTGCCAGGAAGAAACAGATACGTTTGCGGCGCAGGTTGATCCCACACTGATGCGCCAAAGGCTGCAATCGATCACATCAAAAAGAGCGCCGAGTTTTTGCAGAGCATCACTGATATTGGCTTGATCCGATTCAATCAAAAGATATTGGCCAAAAGGAATTAGCCAAGAATTTTTGATTAGCCCGCCCTCAGGTGCGCGGGTACCAATGGTATTGGCTTTTGAATGGCGCAGGCGTTCTTCTAAGAGGCTTACCTCTTTTTCGAGCTGCTGGATTCGTTGCTCCAGCGCTTCCTTGTTCTGAGAATTCAGATCGCGCTCGTTAGTCATATTTAGCTATGGCTACAAATTTGACAGCATTGCTGACAATGGACTGGTTTCCAGGAAATCCCTCAGCGTGTTGCTGCTATTCCCTACCCTAAAACAGCGTTATCAAGCAGATGAAAACTTGATCAAAAAACACACTGTCCAAGTTTAAAGGCTAGTTCAAATTGAGGCATTTACCAGAATGAATGTTGAAAAATGCGTAACAAATCTGTCTTTTAGATAAAAACTTAAACGACAACTAGTCTACGACATCAGACTAGTAACGATTGCCACTCAAAACCAGCATCACCCATAGCCAAAAAGAAAGGATTCAAGAGACTTTCTTGGGTATTGCAGCGCAAAGATTGAAGATTATCCGCTCGCACAACCATGCCGCCAGCCGCAGTCAGTACAGCTTGTGCCGCAGCAGTATCCCACTCGCAGGTGGGCGCCAAACGGGGGTAGAAATCGGCGCGGCCTTCGGCAATCCAACAAAACTTGAGCGAACTGCCAGCACTGAGCGGATTAAGTGGCGCGGGCCAGCGCGATTGCAGTTTGGCGACGAGGGCCGTCTGCTCCTCTGAGCCGTGGCGCAAGCTCATAAGCACATCCAGGGTTTCACGATTGGTAAAACGCTGAGCGACGGAGCGGGTTTGTAACTCGGTGTGTTTAAGGCCGTTAAGATGTTTTTCTGCACGGGTGAGCTGATCCTTAGCGATAGACTTATCCACGCCAAGATAGGTTTCATCCGTCACCGGCACATGAACCACACCGAGTACCGGCACGCCATCCACCACTAAGGCGATATTGACGGTGAACTGGCCGTTGCGAGCGATAAATTCTTTGGTGCCATCGAGTGGATCAATCAGCCAGTAAGTTGACCACGCTTTGCGCTCGGCAAAACTCAGCAAGACCGACTCTTCAGAAAGCATGGGCACATCGAGCAGCTTGGGCAGCTCGCGGGCGATAAGGTTATGCGCAGCCAAATCCGCTGCGGTCAGAGGTGAATCATCACTTTTGGTTTGGATATTGGCGGTTTCGGGGGCGTGGTAAATTGCCAAAATTGCTTCGCCAGCGGCGCGGGCTATGGCGATCAGCTGAGCAGTAAAGGTTTGATCAATACTCAAACTCATACCCGATTTTCACTCTTAGCCAGCCATTCGCGCACCAGAAATAGCGCTGCAATACTGCGGCCTTCGCAGACATCCGCACGCAGGCAAAAATCAGCAAGATTAGCCAATGGCACTTCTACTACTTCTATGGGTTCTGGCTCATCGCCCACCAAACGCTCTGGGTACAAGTCCTGCGCAATGACGATGTTGATTCCGTGTTCCATGTAGGATGGTGACAAATGCACTTTCTTCAAAAAGGTGAGTTTGCGCGCGCCGTAGCCCACTTCTTCTTTTAACTCACGGTTGGCAGCATCCAGAATGCTTTCACCTTGGTCGATGGCACCCTTAGGGCAAGCCAAATGATAATCCTCAAGGCCAACGGCGTATTCCTTCACCAGTAACAAAGTATCGTCATTCAATACCGGCACAATCAGTACGGCACCGTTACCGCCACCTACGAGCTTCTCATAGTGGCGCTCTTCGCCATTGCTGAAGCGCAAATGGATTTGGTCAGCGCGGAACAGACGACTACGCATCACGGTTTCGCGCTTTAATATCTCGGGTTTTGTCGGCATACTGCCCTCTTTGACTGATGACGATTTTTTATGACCGCACATCTCGTGGATCTTGTGGACTGGAACCAAATAGACACCGTCTTGCTGGATATGGACGGTACACTACTCGACCTCCATTTCGACAACTATTTTTGGTTAGAACACCTGCCCAAACGTTACGCCGAAATTCATAAAGTGGATTTTGCCACAGCCACACAACGTTTGAATGAAAATATCAGCCAATACGAAG
>CAZZEV010000173.1:0-6414 GCA_964653305.1 uncultured Cellvibrionaceae bacterium
AATTCGCGTGCAATAGCATTGCGCTCTTGCAAAACCGCCAAGCGGCGCGATTGGTCTTCATCGGTTTTTAAGCTCATACCAATTGCCAATTGGTCGGTAGTGGATTGAATTAGTTGCTCTTGCCATGGCGACAATAATTTTCGTTCCTCTACCCGACACACTATCAAGCCATAATGTCGCTCATTGCGATTCAATTGAAAACGATAAATTGCCGTTCCATCCGTTTTTTCTACTACGCCCCGGCTGGATAAACATTTCGAACAGTTTTGTTTTTTGCACAACTCTGCGTTAATTTCACTCGCCGGTTTAATTTGCAGGTACGGGCTATTGCCCTCAGTGGTCATTAAACATAATTCAAGGTCGGACACGTTGATAGTTTTCCCTAAACGGGAAATTATTTCATCGTAATTAATACCTTGGGAATTATGCTCAATAATGAACTTGGCAGTATCGTATAAAAACTGTAGCGAGTTATTAGACTGTTGCAACTCCCAGGTTTTTTCATCCACTTGTTGTTCAAGATGATCATAACTATTAGCGATTGATCGATTCATAAGATTAAACGAACCAGCAAGAACACCTAATTCATCCTGGCTGACTACCGGTATTTGATGACTGAAATCGCCTTGGGAAATTCGCTTAGCCATAGCGGTTAATTGATTGAGTGGCTGCTCTACTTTGACTCTGAGCGAATACATCACCAATGCCGATACCAACAAGGTTGCAAAAAGCGCAATGATTTGCACCAAACGAAAACTGCGTACCTTTTGTTCCGCATCCTGTTGAATGGTTTGCACTAGTGCATCCAACAACTGAATGTGTTCATCCAACAGAATTTGTAATTGTTGGTCGGTTATAGAATCTTGCTGTTGCTTAACCTGATTAAATGCTGGCAATAACTGTGTGCGCCAGTTGTCCGCTGCGCGGGTGTATAACTCACTGATTGCTGGTTTCTCATGCAAAAAAGGAATGAATACCGGGTTACGCCATGTTTCATCAATTTTTTGCTGTGCCGCTATCCATTGCGCAGCATCAGGCGTGTCATCCAATGCCAGCAAGCCCAAACGATAACTTTGCATACGCAAAGAGCCAGCGACATTAATCGCCAGGGAATCGTTTTCAGCACGCTCTGACAACCAATAGGAAATCAACATCGTACTCATGCCTAAAATAACAATTCCGGCAAGTGCCACACTGACGCGAACAATAATGGAAGATTTAGGTACAAGTGAGTTCATAAAACAGCTTCATATAAAAAGATAAATACCCATTTGGAGGTATTTTATTGCTCCCCTCTAGCCATTCAGGGGAATTGCCAAAAACATTTTTTTAGCCGATAAGCTCTATTACCTAGTGCCAATCAAACAACAAGAGGCTTCAATATGAATACTACCAACACTAGCAGCTCTTGCGCCAAAGATATTATGAGCAACACCTTATTAACTGCTTACGAGGGCTGGACTATTAGCCGACTAGCAGACTTTTTTATTAACCGTAAAATTTCTGCCGCTCCCGTCATAGCCTCAGATCACGAATTAGTTGGCGTGGTCAGTGTAAGCGATGTTTTTAAATTCAATAATCTCACTGAGCGCGATAAAGGCAATGCCTTGCGCAACCACTATCGGGATAGTTGCGGCCAGGAAATAAATGAGGAAGTACTCCGCTCATGGGTAAAGGATGCCGATAAAAATTGTACCGTTCAACAAATTATGAATCATGAGGTCATTGCGATTGACCAGGGCGAATCAATAAAGTCAGTGGCGAAAATACTTCTTGACCAGCACATACACCGCGTTTTTGTAACCGACAACAATAAAGTGGTCGGTGTTATCACGGCTATGGATGTGCTTGCCGCGCTCAACCAGAGTTAATTATCGGTATTTTTTACTCCAATTTATTCAGGCCGCCACCAGCATTATGGAGCGGCCTTTTTATTGGAGTACCCCTTCTGTACTGAGGCTTATTTTTTAGCCTCACACACCTTACCCGCAACAATTAAAAACTCAATAAATTCATTGGGTTAGCCAACAAATACAAATACTCATTTAGTGGTAGATAAGCAGTTTTCCTGCACTTTTCACGCACTGGCAGGTAGCGCATGAATGGCGCAGTATTCAAGTGTCATACCGTAAACCGAAAGCGCGCCATTCGCATAACGCCGTTGTGTCAGTAATAGATTAACGCGCACACTTTTAGGAGCTGCCAAAGAATGAGTCATCTACTCGACAAATTACGTTTTTTTAAGAAACGTCAAGAACCCTTCGCTGATGGGCATGGCGTTACCACTGATGAGGATCGCTCTTGGGAACAAGGTTATCGCCAGCGTTGGCAGCACGATAAAATTGTGCGCTCAACCCACGGCGTAAATTGCACCGGTTCTTGTAGCTGGAAAATTTACGTGAAGGACGGTTTGATCACTTGGGAAACCCAGCAGACAGATTACCCACGCACTCGCCCCGATTTACCCAATCACGAACCGCGCGGCTGCCCACGGGGCGCAAGTTACTCTTGGTATATTTACAGCGCCAATCGCTTGAAGTACCCCAAAGTGCGTCAGGCATTAATCGAGCTGTGGCGTGAAGCGCGTCAGGAATACACTGACCCAGTGGAAGCTTGGGCATCCATTGTGGAAGATGCAGCGCGCGCAAAAAAATATAAATCACGGCGCGGTCTGGGCGGATTTGTACGCGCACACTGGGGCGAAGTAAATGAAATTATTGCTGCATCTAATGTCTACACTGCCAAAACTTACGGGCCAGATCGCATTAACGGCTTCTCACCCATTCCCGCCATGTCGATGGTGTCCTACGCTGCCGGTTCACGTTATTTATCCTTGATTGGTGGCAACTGTTTAAGTTTTTACGATTGGTATTGCGATTTACCTCCGTCATCACCACAAGTGTGGGGCGAGCAAACAGACGTCCCCGAATCTGCCGATTGGTATAACTCAAATTACATTATTGTGTGGGGCTCTAATGTTCCCCAAACACGTACACCGGATGCCCACTTTTTATCCGAAGTTCGCTACAAAGGCACCAAAACCTGCGTCATTACCTCTGACTATTCCGAAGCATCCAAATTTGGCGATACCTGGTTATCGCCTAAACAAGGAACTGATGCGGCCTTGGGTATGGCTTTTGGTCATGTAATTTTAAAAGAATTTCATATCGATAATCCCAGCACTTATTTCACCAGTTACGTAACACAATATACCGATATGCCCATGCTGGTGATGCTGGAACCACAGGGTCAGCATTTAACTCAAGGGCGTTTTTTGCGTGCAGCGGATTTGGTAGATAATCTCGGACAAGAAAATAATCCCGATTGGAAAACCATCGCCATTAATTCACACACGCAAGAATTAATTAGCCCTAATGGCTCCATTGGCTATCGCTGGGGACAAAGCGGTAAATGGAATCTTGAGCAGCGCGATGGAAAAACGGGTACTGATACCGATGTGCTTTTATCGCTAAAAAATAATTGCGATGAAGTTATTGACGTAGCCTTCCCCTACTTCGGCGGCAACGAACACGAATACAATTATTTTAAACATACCGATCACAGTGATATCCAACTGCGCAAAGTTCCTGCGCGCAAAGTGGTACTGACCAATGGCGAAAGCGCATGGGTTGCCAGCGTATTCGATTTAATGGTGGCTCACTACGGCGTTGATAACGGTTTGAGCGACGCCAATGTCGCAAAATCATTTGATGATGACGCGCCCTACACTCCTGCATGGCAAGAAAAAATTACCGGCGTACCACGCGCCGATGTGATTCGTGTTGCGCGCGAGTTTGCACGCACTGCAGATAAAACCCATGGTCGTTCAATGGTGATTGTTGGCGCTGCGCTCAATCACTGGTACAACATGGATATGAATTATCGCAGCCTGATCAACATGCTCATGATGTGCGGTTGTGTGGGGCAAAGTGGTGGCGGTTGGGCGCACTATGTAGGACAAGAAAAATTGCGCCCACAAAATGGTTGGGTGCCACTGGCGTTCGGTTTGGATTGGCAGCGCCCTTCTCGTCAAATGAACGGCACTTCATTTTTCTATAACCATGCAAGCCAATGGCGCTACGAAAAATTAGACATGAGTGAAGTCGTTTCACCACTCGCTAATAAAGAAAAATGGAGCGGCAGCATTATTGATTTTAATGCCCGCGCAGAGCGTATGGGCTGGCTACCCTCTGCGCCGCAGCTCGGCACTAATCCACTGCATATTGTTGCCGCTGCAAAAACCGCCGGTAAAGCACCCAAAGACTATGTTGTCGAACAATTAAAAAGCGGCGCCATTGAATTCGCCTGCCAAGACCCAGATGCACCGCAAAATTTTCCGCGCAATTTATTTATCTGGCGCTCCAATTTATTAGGCTCCAGTGGCAAAGGCCACGAATATATGCTGCACCATTTGCTGGGCACCAAACACGGTTTACTCGGTAAAGATTTAGGCGCTGACGGCAAAAAACCGGAAGATGTGAAATGGCACAGCGAGGGCGCAGTCGGCAAAGTGGATTTATTAGTGACGCTCGATTTCAGAATGTCCACTACCTGTTTGTATTCCGATATCGTTTTGCCTACCGCCACCTGGTATGAAAAAGACGATATGAATACCTCGGATATGCATCCCTTTATTCATCCACTTACCAAAGCCATTGACCCTGTATGGGAGTCGCGCAGTGACTGGGATATTTTTAAAGGTATCGCCAAAAAATTCTCCGAATTATGCGATGGACATTTGGGTGTAGAACAAGATTTTGTCACCCAGCCGATGATGCACGACTCACCCGATGAGCTCGCACAACCTTACGGCGTTAAAGCCTGGTGGAAAGGTGAATGTGAAGCCATTCCCGGCCTGACCATGCCCAATATGGTGGTGGTAGAACGCGATTATCCCAACACCTATAAACGTTTCACTTCACTTGGGCCATTACTTGAATCACTCGGCAACGGTGGTAAAGGCATTAAATGGGACACCAAAGAGGAAGTGGAATTTCTCGGTAAATTAAATCGCACCCACACCGAAGCAGGTGCACACCAAGGCAGACCAAAAATTGAAACGGCGATTGATGCCTGCGAAGTTATTTTGTCGCTCGCACCGGAAACCAACGGTCATGTAGCAGTAAAAGCCTGGGACGCATTATCAAAAATTACCGGGCGCGATCACACCCATTTAGCCAGACCCAAAGAAGACGAAAAAATTCGTTTCCACGATATTGTGGCGCAACCGCGCAAAATTATTTCTGCACCGACTTGGTCAGGTTTGGAAGACGAACATGTGTCCTACAACGCTGGTTACACCAATGTGCATGAGTTAATTCCATGGCGCACTATCACTGGCCGCCAACAGTTTTATCAAGATCATGAATGGATGCGCGACTTTGGCGAGCAATTGTGTTGTTACAAACCGCCGGTCAATTTAAAAACCATTGAACCGGTAATGAACCGCACACCCAATGGCAACAAAGAAATTATTTTGAACTGGATTACCCCGCATCAAAAATGGGGCATTCACAGTACCTATACCGATAATTTATTAATGCTAACTCTATCGCGTGGCGGTCCAATTGTGTGGATGAGCGAAGTTGATGCAAAAGTGGCGGGCATTGAAGACAACGATTGGATTGATGTCTTCAACGTCAACGGAGCAATTTCTGCGCGCGCCGTGGTGTCACAACGTGTTCCGCAAGGCATGAGCCTTATGTACCACGCTCAGGAGCGCACCGTTAATATGCCAGGTTCATCGCTCACTAAAACGCGCGGCGGCATGCATAACTCAGTGACACGCGCAATTATGAAGCCGACACATATGATTGGTGGCTACGCGCAACAGGCTTACGGTTTTAATTATTACGGCACTGTTGGCTGCAACCGCGATGAATTTGTGGTGGTGAGAAAAATGAAAGAAGTGGATTGGTTAGATACACCCTAACCCCACCCTAACCCTCCCCTTAAAAAAGGGAGGGAACTATTTCTCCCCCTTACGAAGGGGGAGGCTAGGAGGGGGTTCTATCCCCAAAAAATTTCTCGAATTTACAGAGGCAAAAAAAAATGAAAGTTCGTGCACAGATTGGCATGGTGTTGAACCTGGATAAATGTATCGGTTGCCACACCTGCTCTATTACTTGCAAAAATGTTTGGACTTCACGCGAAGGTGTGGAATACGCATGGTTTAACAATGTAGAAACAAAACCTGGTGTTGGCTTTCCCAAAGAGTGGGAAAACCAGGATAAATGGAAAGGCGGCTGGCAGCGTAGCGCAGACGGAAAATTAACACCGCGTATCGGTGGCAAATTGCGTGTGCTTGCCAACATTTTCGCCAACCCGGATCTGCCGGAAATTGACGACTATTACGAACCCTTTGATTTTGATTACCAACACCTTCACACAGCAGGCAAAAGTGAGCACCAGCCT
>CAZZEV010000174.1:0-6396 GCA_964653305.1 uncultured Cellvibrionaceae bacterium
ATAAATGATGCAACGATTTGAATAGTTTTCATGATGTGCTCCGTCAGTATGGGACTCAGTATGAGACAATGTTTGAAATTAACGGACTAATTTTTCGACTTCTATAAGAACTAGGCCCGTGAAAAAGAGTGTATATATTTGCAAACAAGATGAATAGGGGTTTGCTATAAGTAGTTGGTGATTTTCGTTAGAATATCCTCAATTTTGCACTGTTTTGGTTAATAAAGATTCATTTTTAAGCATCTTGAGGTGGTTATGACGGTAGAACAATTTGAAACATGGTCGCTTTATATCTGTGTGGGTGGGTTAATCGGCTTTATGATTTTTATCGTATGGGACTTAGCCAAGAAGTCCAAAGCCGGTAAGTTCGGTACATTTATTCTATTTTTGGCCTTAGGTTTGGGGCTTCTGGGGTTCATTATCAAAACCGTTTTAATGTCTACGCTGGAAAAGTAGCCATCCCCCTCCTGTTATCGCTGTCTATTATTGCGTTAATCAAATTGACTCTACGGGCTTTTCTTCTAAGGTTTAGGGAGTTGTAGTATTCGGCGTAAAAGAAAAGTTTATGAATGTAAATCAAGATGTTTGACCCATACTGCGCTGTTAGACTCAGGCCGCACATGTCGAGTAGATTCTGTTGCTTCTCCAGATAAAGATATCAGCCAAAGGTAATCCTCAATCAAGACTTTTGTACCAATCTCAATTGTTTAGGCCGTGTTAGGCCTAGGCTTGTTGTTATTTCGCTAGCTATAAAATTTATATAGAAGGAATCAAGATGCATATTTCTTTACCTTGGTCCAAGTTGCTTATGTGCGGCTTATTAGTGACCCTTGTTGGTTGTGGTAAATCATCAGTGGATGTAGCCGTACAATCCCCCGCAGTTACTTCTGCAGCAGATAGTAAGGCACTGTTTAATGCCGATATCAAAGATGCGAAAGTATTGGTTTTTTCTAAAACCAAAGGCTGGCGACACGATTCCATTCCGGCTGGTGTAGCGGCCTTGCAAAAGATGGCCGTGGATAATGCATTCACAGTAGTGGCGACTGAAGATTCTGAAATTTTCACCGAAAAGCAGTTGAGTGGATTCAACGCTATTGTCTTTCTAAACACGACTTTAGATGTGCTCAATGATGACCAACAGGTTGCCATGGAGCGTTTCATTCAAGCGGGTGGTGGTTTTGTGGGTATTCACGCCGCCGCCGATACCGAATGGGAAGGCGATTGGCATTGGTACAGACGCCTACTTGGCGGTGTATTCAAAAGCCATCCGAATCAGCCGAGCAACGTGCAGCTTGCACGGGTCGATGTAGAGAACTCGGATCATCCTCTTGCGAAATCATTGCCTGCGAGTTTTGAAATTGCAGACGAGTGGTATGACTATCGCGATCTCTACGAATTTAACAAAGTGATTTTAAGTGTTGATGAGAAAACCTACGTAGGCGGTCAGCATGGTGATCATCATCCTATTACGTGGTACCACGATTTCGATGGTGGCCGTTCTTTTTATACTGGTCTTGGACATACCGCTGAAACGTTTTCGAATCCAGAATTCATTAAAATTTTACTCGGTGGTTTGAGATACGCTGTTGGTGGTAAGCCAAAACTTGATTACAGCAAGTCGATGCCCGAGCCAAATCGGTTCACCAAAAAAACATTGGTCTCTAACTTAAATGAGCCCGTTAGCTTAAGTTTTTTTGCTAATGGCGATGCGTTAATTGCAGAGCGTGGCGGCAGTATCAAAGTAGTTGATTACAAAACAGGTGAGTTGCGTGACGCTGGTAAGATTGAGGTAGATCCGCACGGGAATATAGAGTTTGGCTTGCTAGGTTTTGCGGTAGACCCGAACTTTGAGAAGAATAAGAATATTTACGCGACTTACAACGCTGCCAAACCCGATGGTAGTACGGTCGAACGTTTATCGCGCTTTAAATGGGCGGATGGCAAGTTGGATCTTAAAACTGAAGAAATATTCTGGGAATTTAAAGTAGATCAAAACTGCTGCCATACCGGTGGCGATTTGCAGTTTGGAAATAATGGCGAATTATTTGTTTCTAGTGGTGACAACTCAAACCCCTTTACTGAAGAGGGTTATGGCCCCTTAGATATGCGAGCCGATGCTGCTAAGAGCGATGGCTTGCGCAGTGCAGGTAATACCCAAGATTTGCGCGGGAAAGTGATGCGCATTATCCCGAAAGAAACGGGTGGCTATGATATTCCGAAAGGTAATTTATTCAGTGATCCAAAAGATGGCCGACCAGAAATTTATGTTATGGGTACACGAAATGCCTACAAAATCACTTACGACAAGCCCACCTCTACCTTGTTTTACGGCGACATTGGGCCAGATGCGGGAGCCGATTCTGATCTAAAAGGTACGCGTGGCTACGATGAAGTAAACCGCGTAACCAAAGCAGGTAACTTTGGTTGGCCGCTGTTTGTCGGCAATAATTTTGCCTACAAAGATTTTGATTATGAAACCGGCAAATCAACCAAATACTTTAATCCACTTGCGCCCATTAATTATTCTCCTCGCAATACGGGTTTAAAAGAATTACCACCGGCTCAACGCCCATTGTTGTGGTACCCCTATGGTCCGTCAGATCAATTCCCAGAACTCGGAAAAGGCGGACGCATGGCATTGGTAGCGGATGTTTATCACGCTAAAGATTATGCTGAGAATCAGCATCGCTATCCTGCGTACTACGACAATAAATTATTTATTCTCGATTTTATGCGCAACTGGGTTAAAGCCGTGAGCTTTGATGAATTTGGTCGCATTATTAAAATCGAACCTCTTGCGCCGCAAGTTGAATACACGTCGCCAATCGATGCCCGATTTGCTCCAGATGGCACCTTGTACGTCTTAGAGTATGGTAAGGCATGGTTCAAGGGTAACCCTGAAGCGAGCTTGAGCCGTATCGAATATTCTGGCCCTGGCAATCGCCCGCCTATCGCAAAAATAGGTCTGGATAAAACGCAGGGTGCAGCGCCCTTTAAGGTTGTTGCCGATGTGAAGCCTTCTTATGATTTGGATGGAGACAAGCTGAATTATGCTTGGTCACTCAAAGCTCAAGATGGCACAGTGACCAATCTAGGTGCCGATGCAACGCAAGAGGTGAGTCTTGCAAATGCAGGTGAATACGCATTGGTATTGACCGTAAAAGATCCAGCAGGAACCTCAGCTACCGCGGAGACAAAAATCCAAGTGGGTAATGAGCCTGCGGTGATCGATATTAAATTAGACGCAAACCAATCTTTCTATTGGCCAAATACGACGTCGATAAAATATGCCGTTACCGTTAACGACAAAGAGGATGGTGCGATTCAAAATGATAACGCCAATCTTTCCATTGCGTTTGCTGCAAAAGCGGATGAAGCGGCGGCTCAGGGCCACCAAAAAGCGGATGTTGCAACAGTGGCAAAAGCACTCATGGAAGCCAACGGCTGTAAGGCCTGCCATAGCTACGACACTAAGGTCGTTGGGCCCGCATTAAATGATGTCGCTGCGCGCTATAAAAATGACAAGAACGGCTTAGATTATTTGGTCAACAAGATCAAAAAAGGTGGAAGTGGCGTTTGGGGCGAAGTGAATATGCCATCATTCGCAACCTTAAGTGATGAAGACCGCACGGCACTTGCGACTTATATTTTGTCCTTGGCCGATGTTAAAAAATCCTTGCCATTACAAGGATCTTTGAGCTTCACAGCAAACGCCCAAGACCAAAAGTCATTTGATGCAGGTGCTGAGCCTAGCGATATCGCTACTCAAGTATTTGAGTTGGCAACGTCTTACACCGATAAAGGATCCTCGGGTATTGCGCCCATAGGTGTCAAAAAGTCGGTTGCGATAATCCCTGCTCGTTTCTACATTTATCCAATTATCGATTTTTCTTCTGTGGATAAATTGATTGAGAAAGCGAGACACAAGCGACGTGAAACGGTTAAGTTGCCAGCAACAGGCGCTTGGATCAATATGCCTTTAGGTAAGTATGATTTAACAAGTATCACCGCTTTACGTGTTGGTGCTTGGGCGACGCTGCAAGGCACCGCGTGGCAATTTGAATTACGTAGTGGTTCACCAACGGGTGAAGTGATTGCGAAGGGTGAGAATCCTGCGAGCATTGCTGATACTTATGTTCGCACCGAGCTTAAATTACCAGCACAGTCGGGTTATCAGGATCTCTATCTGGCGATTCGCACGAGCAGTAAATCAGAGAGTGAATTGCATTTGCTCGATGTGTCCTTTCATCGATAAATACTCTTTATCGTTGTAAATAAAAAAGGCCCGATTCCACTCGTTGAATCGGGCCTTTTTTTTACTGAGCTCTTTACATCAATATTTGCAATACAGATTGCTACACGTTTACTTTTTAAAGGTTGCCCAAATGGGGCAGTGGTCCGATGCTTTTTCTAAACCTCTAATGTCGTAATCAATACCTGTATCAACACACATCGACTCTAGGGACTCTGTTGCAAGGATTAGATCAATCCGCAGGCCGCGTTTAGGTGTATCTTCAAATCCGCCACTGCGGTAATCAAACCAGCTAAACAGATTGGTGGTATCAGGGTTTGACTCGCGGAAAGTATCTTTAAATCCCCATGCCATTAACTCATTTAACCACTCGCGTTCTTCTGGCAGAAAACTACACTTGCCTGTACGAAGCCAACGCTTGCGATTATCTTCCCCAATACCAATATCACAATCTTGGTGAGAAATATTCATGTCTCCCATTAAAATAATTTTTTCATCAGGGGTATGATTATTTTTTAAGTAGCTTAACAAATCTGCATAAAATTTTGCTTTTGCAGGAAATTTAACAGGATGATCGCGCGATTCACCCTGTGGAAAGTATCCGTTGAGCACAGTAACTTCGCCGTAAGGTGTGTCGAAGGTGCCACCAATAAAACGTCGTTGTGCAGAATCGTCGTCACTAGGGAAGCCCTTCAAGGTTTTCTTAAATGGATAGCGTGAGAGAAGGGCGACTCCGTAGTGAGTCTTTTGGCCGTGAAATGCAAAGTCGTAGCCCAATCTTTCAATATCTGCTATTGGGAAATCAGGGTCGTTAACCTTTGTTTCCTGCAGGCCAATAAAATCCGGAGAGTGAGTTTCTACGACAGCCTCTAAATGACTTAGGCGCATGCGTATGCTGTTTACGTTAAAGGATATCGCTTTCATAGATCCTACTTTTAAAAATATATGACTCGAAAAAGGAATATAAATGTTTGAAATAGTTTATACCCATAAAAAACCCGAGCTCGAGAACTCGGGTTTGGTTTGCTAGGGAAAAAATTAAGGGGTTGTTGCTTTTTGGCTTAGCTGTTTTTTGTTTTGCAAAATAAAGTCACCCAAAATTTTCCCGGTTTCCACAAGGTAAGGATCTTTCTCAGGTTCACGATCTTTCTTCTTGGTTTCCGCGGATTCATCCTCCTCTTTTTTCAATTCTTTGGCTTTGTAGTCCGCATAGTTAGCATAAACTGGCTCGCCTTTCGCTTTGCGTTTCTGGTTTTCAATGTCGAGAGTGCGTTGTTCAATGAGTTTTTGCTCTTGTTGGCGCGTCGCCAGCTTCAAGGAAACTGTTTTCTTGTTGTTGAGCTCATCATAAAGCGCTGCTTGTTGCTGAACATACACAAATTCCGGGTCAGTTTTTACGCGTTCATCATGTGCCGGTTTAATTGCAGGCAAAATTGCGCCAATATTGTTGTAGATATCGTGTGGGGCTGGGTGCACTTGATCCCAAGGCAGAGCATTGTCATAACTGCTTTCACCCAACTCTTTCATATTAACAACACTCGGCAAGGTGATGTCTGGGATCACGCCACGGTGCTGCGTGCTGTCGCCGGAGACTCGGTAGAATTTTGCCTGAGTGATTTTTATATGACCTTCACCTTTTTCAATCGGCATATAAGATTGCACCGAGCCTTTACCCCAAGTGGTGGAACCTACAACAAGGCCACGGCCATAATCTTGGATGGCACCGGCAAAAATTTCCGAGGCCGACGCACTAAAGCGGTTAATTAATACAATGAGTGGGCCTCGATAGACAGCAGGTGTCGTGGCACGCACATCACGATTAATAACTTCACCGTGACGAATTTGCACTACGGGGCCCGGATCTATAAACAAATTGGTAAGTGTTGCTGCTTCCGGTAGTGAGCCGCCACCATTATCCCGCAAATCCACAATGAGTCCGTCAACATTTTCTTGTCGCAGCTCCTGCATTAGGCGATAGACATCGCGACCAACACTGGCATCGGCATCAAAGTTGCCGTAAAAAACGGGTATATCAATTACACCCAATTTTAACGTTTGAGTGCCATTTTTAACATTCAAAATAGATTTCTTGGCTTTTTGATCTTCGAGCTGAATGGTGTCGCGTTTGATTGAAATAATTTTAT
>CAZZEV010000175.1:0-6395 GCA_964653305.1 uncultured Cellvibrionaceae bacterium
AGTCACTGGATCCCCTGCGGGGATGACGACTCCCTTCTAAATTCCCATCTCAGTTTAACTTCAACAAATCAGCTTTAGTCAGCATAAACACACCATGCCCACCACGCTCAAATTCAATCCAAGTGAAAGGCACATCGGGGTAAGCTTCTTCCAGCGCAACCCATGAATTTCCGACCTCAACAATCAGCACGCCCTCATCCGTTAAATAATCGCTAGCTTCGCGCAACAAACGACGGGTGAAATCCAAACCATCATCACCAGACCCCAAACCAATTTCGGGTTCTGCGTGATATTCAGGTGGCATGGTCGCCAAATCATCGGCATCAACATAAGGCGGATTGGAAACAATTAAATCGAATTTTTGGCCGACTAAATTGGCAAACAAGTCCGACTGCATCGCAAACACGCGATCTTCCAAATCGTGCTGCTGAATATTTTCCTCGGCGACCGCCAAAGCATCATAAGAAATATCGCTAAGTTGGACTTCAGCATTGGGGAAGGCATAGGCGCAGGCGATACCGATACAACCACTGCCAGTACACAAATCCAAAATTTGCGCGGGCTCAGTTGCTAGCCAAGGCGCAAATTGTTGCTGGATCAATTCACCTATAGGAGAACGCGGTACTAATACTCGCTCATCCACAACAAATGGCAAACCAGCAAACCAGGCTTGACCAGTAATATAAGCAGCAGGAATTCGCTCTTGAACACGGCGACGAAGATTTTCCAAAACGCGTTCACGTTCAACACGCGTTAACCGGGCGCTCAACCACTCATCATCTAACGGTGGAACCAGATGAATCGCATGTAAAACGAGCTGCTCAGCTTCATCCCACGCATTATCGGTACCGTGACCAAAATATAGTTTGGCACCATTAAACTCGCTGGCACCCCAACGAATAAAATCGCGCAGGGTTAATAGTTCGTCACAAATATCGGCAGTGTTTGAAGGCATGATGAAGACTCAGGTAAAAAATGTGCGCTTATTCTACCTAATCGGTCGCGCCGATTTAAAAGAATATTGCGCTTTCAGCAAATCGGGTTCGTCAGCACAGGCTTTACAGGGTAAAATGCCGCCCTACTCAAGCCCCACTCTCAACGGGTGCGGTTTTTTTTGATGTGAGGATTCTATGAAAGTACATGGTGCGAAAGAACATTTTGCGGGCATTATCGCCAGCATTGGTGAAGATTTGAACCGTCCCGGTTTGCAAGATACCCCCGAACGTGCCGCTAAAGCCTTTCAATTTTTAACTCGTGGCTACAACCAAACCATTGATGAAGTGGTTAACGGTGCACTCTTCCCCTCTGACTCCAGCGAAATGATTCTGGTAAAAGATATTGAGCTTTACTCCATGTGCGAGCATCACTTGCTGCCGTTTATCGGCAAAGCCCATGTAGCTTATATTCCAACGGGTAAAGTTTTAGGGTTGTCTAAAATCGCTCGCATTGTAGATATGTACGCGCGCCGCCTCCAAATTCAAGAACAACTGACCACACAAATCGCAGAGTCGGTATTAGAAATTACGGGTGCAAGTGGGGTTGGTGTAATTATTGAAGCCAAGCACATGTGCATGATGATGCGCGGCGTAGAGAAACAAAACTCTTCCATGAAAACCTCTGCCATGCTCGGCACCTTCCGCAGCAGCCAAGCTACACGCATGGAATTTTTATCGCTGGTTAATTAATACCAAAGCACACTCTAACAACAAAAAACGGACAACTTAGTGTCCGTTTTTTATTGTATAAATACTCGCTGATTAATAACGCCGAGCCCTACAATATCTGCGGCCCCATTTTTATCAACGCTTGCTACTAGCGGAAATACCGATCTCAGCCTTTTTGTCCGCCCGCAATATTTCTAACTGCACATAGGTGCGCTTATTGCCACGCATAACGGCATAGAGCGCTACATATAATGGTTTTTCATTGGCACCGGCAATTTCATAAGCACTGTAAAACTGATATTGATCCAAACCATAGAGTTGAATAACCTTAAAATGGTTGTTGGCCCAACTATTACTGGTACCGCAATCTCGCGCCTTACAGTGAAAAAGCTCGCGCGCATTAAGCTCCTCCAACTGCTGTTTAAAAAAATCAAACCCCTTTTCCGCGCTATGATTTGCAGGTAACTCAAAGGTTGTGCGCTCCAACAAGCCACTCAACCGCTGCGCCTTATCTGCCTGCCATATACCTTCAATTTTTCTATATACCCCTAGCGCCAGCCAGTATTGATCCCGCTGCTCACTGCTGTGAAAAACCTCACGTGCATTGGGGTAAACCTGTAAGTTTAAAGCAGCGGATTGCACTTGGGTCGCCAAACACAACAAGCAAAATAAATAGAATATTTTTTTCATTTTTTCCTATGCATCTTATTTTTTGCCATCAAATTTCTACTCGCCAGCATCATGATTAAAAAAAGAATTAAGTATGGCGGCAACAGAAGCGACCTCTTGCTCCATGTGTAAATGGTGACTACCAGTAAGCCTGTGCGTATTAATCTTTGGGTGTTTTTTCAGCGTCAATTCAAAACTTGGGTAAAGCTTAGGCAAGCCTTCTGAGGCTAGAATCAGTGTAATGGGGCAACTAATGCGCGCTATAAACGCGGCAACCTGCTCGGGCAGCAATTTTACAGCTGAAGGCGCTAGCAAGCGTTGATCAGTGCTCCAATGATAGCCATCTTCAACTTTTTGTACGCCCCGCTCTGTTAATGCCTTCGCAGCTTCAAAACTTAATGGAAACATTCCGCGTTCGCGCGCTTTTATCGCTGTTGCAAGGTCGGGATAAATTGATCTTTTTTTTGCAACTTGCACCGCAATACTTTTAATGGATAGCGCTAATTGTTGCGGAGTATCTTCGCCGCGTGAAGGCTCGGGCTGTAAACCTTCAATTAAGCCAAGATGTGTGATTCGCTCAGGAAAAGTACCTGCCGCCAAGGTGGCGATGATTGCGCCGCGTGAATGCCCCAGCAATGCAAATTGGTGCCAGCCTAGTTGATCGGCAACCGCAAATATTTCTGCAACATCCTCCCAAATGTTATAAGGGAAGGCACCTAGACGATGGCTGGTTTGGCCGTGGCCTGCCATATCTATTGCAACTAGATAGACATTATTTAAGAGCGGGGCTAACGCAAAAAAGCTGGCCGAATTATCTAACCAACCGTGCAAAGCCAATATAGGAAAATGCTCAGGATTACCCCAAGCTTGAGCAGCAACTTGTAAACCATCAATAGTGAAATGAAGTTGTTGTGGCTGCGTTTTATTCATTTTATTCGCTCACAGCCGCTATACATTCACATGCCTTAACCAATGTAGGTCACCGCAATTCTTTGCGGGGGTATCGCATACAACTAAGGCCATAGAACTGGTATTCATTGCATGATACCCACGTGCGCTGCCACAGAACGCATCCAAGAAGTCACCAACAAAAGGCATATGGCTTGCTAACAAAACCGAGTTAAGATTGGATGCCCGCAGCACATCAAATAAATCGGCGGGATTACTTTCTGGTGTAATAAGATCTGTGGTTTTTATCAAGAGTTGAACACCTTGTGCCGATAAAAGATTGCGAACAATCTCCGCAGTTTGCTGCGCGCGCACCAAAGGACTAGCCCAAATTTCCTGCACTTGCTCAAACTCCGATGCTGGTGCTAATTCAGACAATGAATAGTGCACGCTTGCAGCAACATCTAAGCGACCTTTAGCAGTTAAATTGCGCGCTTCATCTGTAGTTTGCTGAGTTTCAGCTTGGCCGTGCCGCAAAACGAAAACTTTCATCGCTATTTAACTCGCTTGTATTTTCAACTAATAAGTATTTTTTGTTCAGCTAGCTTTTTCATCATTCACTTGTGGCCAATCGGCAAAAGGAAAAGGCTTTTCTTCGCTGGCATAAGTTAAAAATTTCAGAGTATCAAAAATATAAATGGATAAGCTGTGGCCAAATTTACGCAATTGCAGATTATCTTCACCGGTTATTAAAGAGAATATAAATTGTGCGATAACCAGCACCCACATGATGATACTCGCAACCTGCAAGACTGCGGCAAAAACCAACATAAAGATTAAGCGCAACCAATGTTTGCTAGAGGTTAAATTTGATTTAATTTGATCGTTATTCATGCTTAAACCCCCAGATAATCTACATCAGTATTTTGTTCACCCATCATAAGGCCGCGCGCAACTTCAGCGATAGATTTTTGCTCAAATAAAATGCCATATAAACCAGAAGCCAAAGGCATATAGACACCTAACTCATCGGCTTTTTGTTTGACCTGCTTAAGCGTGTTAACACCTTCTGCAACTTGTCCTAGACCCGCAACAACTTCATCGAGATTGCGTCCCTGCCCCAAAGCAAAACCAACGCGGTAATTGCGGCTTAAATCCGAGGTGCAAGTCAAAATTAAATCACCAACGCCCGCCAAGCCTAAAAAGGTCATAGGATTAGCACCCATTAAATGTGCAAAGCGACCCATTTCCGCCAAGCTGCGTGTTAAGAGCATCGCCTGAGTGTTTTGGCCTGCACCTAAAGCCGCCGCCATACCACAAATAATTGCGTAAATATTTTTTAAGGCACCACCCAACTCAACGCCATAGCGATCATGGTTCGAGTAAACCCGAAAGCTCGCCGATGATAAGGTTTGCTGCACAGCCTCAATAACCCGCTCATCACTACTGGCCACTACTGAACCAGTTTGCATTTTGCGAACCATTTCTTTCGCGAAGTTGGGGCCGCTCAACACGCCTATAGGGTGATTTGGCAACTCTTCTTCAAGCACCTGGCTCATTAAGGTAAAGCCTTCTGGCTCAATACCCTTAGAGGTACTAACCACCATGGCATTTTCGCGCAAGAAAGGTCGAATCGCGTGAGTCACTGAGCGAAAGGCATTGCTGGGAATGGATACATAGATCAAATCACTTTGACTGACCGCCATTTCCAAATCAGAGGTAATGATCAGGCTATCGGCCAAACGATAATTAGGGAAATACTGGGTATTTTCACGCGTCTTTTCACAGGCTAAGGCGTTTTCAGCCGAGCGCATCCAAAGGAAGGTTTTAATATTATTGTGCGCGATGATGTTAGCAATCGCTGTGCCGAAACTTCCACCACCTAGCACAGTAACAGTCAAACTTATAGTCATAATGAAAACCTGAGTAAAAATAAGAAAAAAACAACGTTTATCAACAAACCAAAAAGTGAAAAAAAGTTATACAAAAACAAAAATGTAACTTTTTTGCACAAATAGCTTCACAAAAAAATTGTCCACATTTTCTGTGGATAACTTAGTGGATAGATTTTGGGAAACAGAGTCAAACCCTTATAAAATCTGATAGCGACTCAATTTGGCTAAATTTTAACCAAACAAATAATATCTTTAATTATCAATATGTTACAGTATTTGCAAAGGCTTTTTTTAGCATTGCTTAGGTTTTTTTAGCCATTTTGTTTAGTGAGTGCACAGCGCACACTAGATGTGCATAAAAAGTTAGTGGTCATTAACCGTGAATCATCAGTAGAAGCAAAAGTTTTACAATGCAAGCAATATTCATCAAAAAATCGCAGTAAAAATTTCACTCAATGTAACAATAATTTAATTGAGCGTTAATCATCCAAGCTGCGTTTAAAATGGCCATATCCACCATCGGCATACAGCAGTGGCGCGAAGTCAACATCGCCTTTATAGACCTGCTGAATGTGTGCAATAACGATTTGATGGGTGCCGTAACTAATAAACATATCGGTTTCGCAAAAAAACACAACTTGAGCATCAACCAAATACGGTGAGGCTTTTTCATGGTGCCAATTGCCCAAACCAAACCTATCCCTTCCCGGCTCGCGTCCAGCGCATAAATTGGATATGGCCTCGTGCTCTGCGCCTAATACGTTCACTGAAAATTTGCTGCCTTGCGTAGAGAAATACTCTTGCTGAGAGACCAGTTTATTGATGCACACAAGTAAAGACGCTGGTTTATCTGACACTGAAGTTACAGATGATGCTGTCATGGCAAATTTCTCATCGCCAATACGTGCTGCTATAACGCACACACCAGAAGCCAACCGGCGCATTCCCAGCTTCATGGCTTCACTTACCGGCTTGTCCTGCATAACACACCCTCTTTGCGAGTTTCTCGTAGACCAGTTGCTGCTATTAAGTTGTTATTCTGACAGAGACTTGCAATGAAACAAGTAAAACTATTTTCGGCGCTCACTAACCGGCCAAGTTGTTTATAAAATATCTAAACCCGCGAATAAATTGAATTTTTTATAATTTTTCGTTGACGAACCTAGGGGGCATCGATAATATGCGCACCACTTGAAACGCACAGCATTTTAAGTATTCGGAGTGTAGCGCAGTCCGGTAGCGCGCTTGCTTTGGGAGCAAGATGTCACAGGTTCGAATC
>CAZZEV010000176.1:0-6391 GCA_964653305.1 uncultured Cellvibrionaceae bacterium
GTATATTTTGGATGAACCATCGATTGGCTTGCATCAACGCGATAACACACGCCTGCTAAAAACGCTTACACATTTACGCGATATTGGTAACAGCGTCATTGTGGTGGAACACGATGAAGATGCGATCCGCTTAGCAGACCACGTTATCGATATTGGGCCCGGCGCTGGCGTACACGGCGGGCAAGTGATTGCTCAAGGCAATATCAAAGCGATTCTCGCAAACAAAGATTCCATCACCGGCCAATATTTAAGTGGCGCGCGTGAAATTGCGATTCCTGCCCAGCGCAATCCAGTAGACCCAAAGCAAATGCTGCGATTGATCGGCGCCAAGGGCAACAATCTGCAAAATGTTACGCTCGAAATTCCCGTAGGTTTAATGACTTGTGTGACCGGCGTTTCTGGCTCGGGGAAATCCACGCTCATCAACGCAACGCTGCATCCACTCGCAGCAACTGCACTCAATGGCGCAACCACGCTAACCCCAGCGGCGCACGAAAAAGTTGAAGGCATGGAATTATTCGACAAGTGCGTAGACATCGACCAATCGCCGATTGGCCGCACACCGCGTTCAAATCCTGCAACTTACACAGGAATTTTCACGCCCGTTCGTGATTTATTTGCGGGCACCCAAGAAGCTCGCTCGCGCGGTTACAAACCCGGCCGCTTCAGTTTCAACGTAAAAGGCGGTCGCTGTGAAGCCTGTGAAGGCGATGGCGTGACTAAAGTAGAAATGCATTTCTTGCCCGATGTTTACGTACCTTGCGATGTGTGCAAAGGCAAGCGCTACAACCGCGAAACATTGGATGTGAAATACAAAGGCAAAAATATTCACGAAGTCTTAGAAATGACCGTGGAAGATGCACGCCCTTTCTTCGATGCAATCCCATCCATTGCCAATAAATTGCAAACGCTGATAGATGTAGGCCTTACCTATATTCGCCTTGGTCAAGCCGCGACAACTTTATCGGGCGGCGAAGCGCAGCGCGTAAAACTCGCCAAAGAATTATCCAAACGCGATACGGGTAAAACTTTGTATATTTTGGATGAACCGACCACCGGTTTGCACTTCTACGACATCCAACAATTGTTAAATGTATTGCATCGTTTACGCGATCACGGCAACACAGTCGTGGTTATCGAACACAATTTAGATGTAATTAAAACCGCCGATTGGATTGTAGATTTAGGCCCAGAAGGCGGCAGCGGCGGTGGGCAAATTATCGCCACCGGCACCCCGGAGGATGTCGCAAAAGTTGCGCATTCCTATACGGGGATTTTCTTAGCGCCTATGCTGGAAAAAAATGCGAAGAAGAAAAAGAAAAGTAGTAAATAAATCCAAATAGCGCTCAGTTCTCTTTAGCTGTTGGTATGCTCATGTATTTATTCATCGTCATCCCCGCAGGGGATCCAGTGACCTTAGGGCATGAAGACGCTGGATCCCCTGCGGGGATGACGACTCCCTTTTAAATATAGATTTTCTTAAATATAGATTTTCTTATGCTGCAAGCCCATATTAATTTTACAGCTTTATCAGCACCATCCACGCAACCCAAAGGGGCGGATATCTGGCTATTAGATTTCTCAACATTAACCGAAAACCAAATTACCAATCTTTCCAATTTTCTATCCCCCGAAGAGTTAACCCGCGCACAAACGTTGAAACACAAGCAACACCACTTTTTAGCAACCCGCGCGCTCGTTCGCAAAGTATTGGCGCATTACACAGGCATAACAAGCGCCTCTCTCGAATTCGCACGTAGAGAACAAGGCAAACCTTATTTAGCAAACAGTCCGATTTATTTTAATTTATCGCACAGCGGAAATTTCGCCGTGCTCGCCGTTACAACATTAGGCGAAATTGGTATTGATATAGAAACGATTCGGCCGCGAAATTTTTTAGCCATTGCCGAGCGCTATTATCACGCCGATGAATTAGCCCATTTACTGGCGCTACCGGCAGCCGAGCGCGAGCACTATTTTTTTAAACTCTGGACACTCAAAGAAGCTTTTTTTAAAGCGACAGGCGGCGGCATTTCAAGCGGCTTAGATAAGGCTGTGTTTGACCTTAGCGGCGCAGATATTCAAGCCCATTTTGCAGCGGAGCTAGAGGTGAATGAACACGAGTGGCGGTTTCAGCAAGAATTTATTACACCCACAACACTCGTTGCACTAGCGCTGCAGACAAACGAAAGCATTCAACACCAGTGGTTTAATGGCAACTCACTTTTAACCAACTGAGGCGAGCGCGATCAATATTCAATCAACTCACATGCTTTCCATTTAGACCGAATACAGACTTTTACTTGACTCTGGTGTGCTCACTGCTAGCATTGCCGCCAAGATCATTTCCTACTCCTTATTATAAGAACCCCCGCCATGTTGCCATTTCATCAGGTTGTAAAAGACGACTTTTCCGCCGTTAACGCACTCATCATCAAACAATTGCACTCCGATGTTGGCTTGGTAGAAAACATCGGCCAGTATTTAGTAGAAGCGGGTGGCAAACGCCTTCGCCCACTGATGGTTTTACTCACCGCCAATGCGCTTGGCTATCCCCAAACCAGTGGTAAAACCGAACATTTGGATTTGGCAGCGATTATTGAATTTATTCATACCGCCACCTTGTTACACGACGATGTAGTGGATATGTCCGCCCTGCGCCGTGGTCGCCCCACCGCCAACGCTCAATGGGGCAATGCTCCTAGCGTGCTGGTTGGCGATTTCTTGTATTCGCGCGCGTTTCAAATGATGGTGCAGATTGGCAATATGGATGTGATGGCAATTTTGGCCAACACCACCAACCTTATTTCTGAAGGTGAAGTACAGCAGTTGGTGAATGCTAAAAACCCCGATGTGACTGAAGCCAATTATCTTAACGTTATCGATAAGAAAACCGCCATTCTGTTTGCAGCGGCTTGTGAAGTAGCCGCGGTGCTGTGCGGTGCAACGGCAGAACAACGCCAAGCGTTGCGCAGTTACGGGCATAAGGTCGGTATCGCCTTTCAATTGGTGGATGATGCTTTGGACTACACCGGCGATGCCGCTACCCTCGGCAAAAACGTGGGTGATGACCTAGCGGAAGGCAAGCCAACCCTGCCTCTTATTTATGCGATGCGTACGGGTACGCCGGAGCAAGCTGCACTCATTGCAGCCGCCATTCGCGGCGGCGATGCCAGCCAGCTCTCTGCCATTTTGGAAATTGTACAAGCCACCGGCGCTATGGATTACACCTTGGAAGCCGCACGCGAGCAGGTTCGCCAAGCGGTTGCTGAACTACAGTTGTTACCCTCCAATATCTACACACAAGCAATGCAGCAAGTCGCTGAATTTTCACTGGCGCGCACCTACTAACCATCCGCTCAACTGCAACTCAGGCCAGATCAATGGCCTGAGTTAATAGTTATTCACGCTGCCATATTCCGCCGTCCACAAACTTGACTTATCGTCATTCCATCCAATAATTAGTTGGGCGAAATGCCCATTTAAGAATTCGATAAAACGAATGGAATCTCTTCGCAAATACCCTCCGTATCGCTGTACATTTGTTTGTACCTAGTAGGACACGCTATGCCACGCTTTCAAATACCTGTGCTTATTATCCTTTTGATGAGTTTTGGCATCTGCCAAACCGCCATTGCAGAGGTAAAAACACTGCACGTCAATGATTCTAATGACCCAAATGGCGCTTACGCTGTATCCATGATTAAACTTGCGATTGATCATATGGATACCAAGTACAATGTGAACGTGGGTACGGAGAATATGACGCAAGCACGAGCTAACGAAGAGGTAAAAAACGGCAAGCTCGATTTAATTTGGACCACTACCGACAAAGCAACAGAAGAAGAATTAGAACCCATTCGCATTCCATTGTTTAAAGGCCTCTTGGGTTGCCGAATTTTTATTATCAATAAAAAAAATCAACACAAATTCGATCAAGTAAAATCCTTTGAGGACTTAAAAAAGCTTACTTTCGGACAAGGTAAAACATGGGCGGACGGAAAAATTCTGGAAGCTAATGGACTAACAGTTATTAAAACCTACAAATACGACAACTTGTTTTATATGACAGACGGCGAGCGTTTTGATGCGTTCCCACGCGGAGTTCACGAACCTTTTGGCGAAATTGAAAAGCGCCCAAATCTGAATTTGGGCGTAGAAAATAGTATTTTGTTAATTTACAAAATGGATCTTTATTTATATACCCGCAAAGAAAATCGCAAATTTGCGAAAGAATTAGAGGATGGTTTTAACAAGGCCATTGCTAATGGTAGTTTTGACAAATTGTTTTATAGTTCACCGCAAGTAAAGGACATTATGGAAAAAGCCAACATGAAAAACCGCAAAGTTTTTTACTTGGAAAACCCCACTCTTCATAAAGACACTCCTTTAGATCGCAAAGAGCTTTGGGCAGACCCTAAAGACTTTTAACCTAATACCACAGGTGGCTACATAAGCCGCCTGTGCCCTACCTAGCACCTGCATTCCTTTCAATCAACATGTCCAACGCCCGAGTTGCACTCAAGCCAATCTATTACCCGCAAGATAAATACTGTCGTTTTGTTTAACAAATGCAGACTAGGGTCTATATTCATAGAACAATAAATGTCGCGACTTTGAACGATGACACTAAAAATTCGGCCCCTACAAATGCGATGCAACCACTCTGGGTAGCTTATGAAAAAAAACACCTTATGGTTTCTGGCTCTTCTAAGCCTTTTTAGCACAAAAACCTTTGCAGAAGACTTACAAATTCGGGTAAACGACTCCAGCGACCCCAATGGCCCCTATGCGGTAAAAATGATCGAGCTGGCGCTTAAGCATATCGATAAAAAATACAAGCTGGTGGTCACTAAAGAGCCCTACTCCCAAGTCAAAATCATGGAAGAGGTGAATATTGGTAAATTGGAAGCTTTCTGGAATTCTTCAAATGCCGACAAAGAAGAGCGTTTTACACCTATTCGAATTCCACTCTACAAAGGGTTACTTGGCAACCGTATTTTTATTATCCACAAGGACAATCAGAGCAAGTTTGATAACGTCAAAACGCTGGAAGACCTCAAGAAAATCACTATAGGCCAAGGTAAAACGTGGGCGGATACCAGCATTCTGGAGAGCAACGGACTTACCGTTGTCAAAGCCAACAAATACGAGAGTTTATTTTTAATGCTAGACGGCGGCCGATTTGACGCATTCTCACGCGGTGTACACGAGCCCTTTGGCGAGTTAGCAAATCATCCCAACCTCAAAGATCTCACCGTAGAGAAAAACCTGATGCTGGTTTATCGCATGCCTTTCTATCTATTCGTTAGTAAAGCTAACAAAGCCCTAGCAAAAGATTTGGAAAATGGACTGAATGCAGCCATTGCGGATGGCAGTTTTAATGAGGTTTTCTTTGCTGATCCCTCAGTGCAAGATGTACTGGCAAAAGCCAATATGAAAAATCGCCGCGCGTTCTATTTGGACAACCCCACGCTACACAAAGACACCCCACTTGATCGCGCAGAACTTTGGTTTGACCCTAAGTCAATTCCATAAACACTACCCGCAAACCACTGAAAGTGCCTCACCAAGACGCTCCCCGCTGGACAAGATAAGCACAGCGGGTAGAATGACGGCCTTTTGTGCGGCTTGTTGCCGCACAACCATCCACTACTGAGTTTATTCCATGACCACTTTTGAACCTAAAAGCTCATATACCCGCGAAGACTTAATCGATTGCGGTAATGGCCGTCTGTTTGGCCCGGGCAACGCACAGTTACCTACCCCAAACATGCTGATGATCGACCGTATCGCGCATATCAGCCACACCGGCGGTGAGTTTGGTAAAGGTGAGATTGTGGCGGAATTGGATATCACCCCAGACCTTTGGTTCTTTGCGTGCCACTTCCCCGGCGACCCCGTAATGCCCGGCTGTTTAGGTTTGGATGCTATGTGGCAACTGGTTGGCTTCTTCCTAGGCTGGAAAGGCAACCCAGGCCGTGGTCGCGCACTCGGCTGTGGCGAAGTGAAATTTACTGGCCAAATTCTGCCAACCGCAAAGAAAATCACTTATCACATCAATTTAAAGCGTGTTATTGAGCGCAAGTTGATTATGGGCATTGCCGATGGTCGCGTGTCTTGCGATGGCAAGGATATTTACTTTGCCAGCGATTTACGCGTTGGCTTGTTCCAAAACACGGATAGTTTCTAAGCCACTCCCGTGGGGCGAGCTTGTGTTGCACTGAGACAAGTGTGGCATAATTGCGCCCCAGTTATGACGACTCAGTCTCAAGCTTAAAGGGCGCAATGTTGACCGCGCCCAACAATCCTAAGCTGCACGCTGCATCCAATTGCAGCACCATTTAAGAGTAAAGAGGTAGCCTATGAAACGTGTTGTTGTTACCGGTAT
>CAZZEV010000177.1:0-6355 GCA_964653305.1 uncultured Cellvibrionaceae bacterium
TCTTAAACATAAGCGCGCCATAATAGGGATCTACCCTGCGTCTGTCAAAGAAAAACTCTTGAAATGGCGCTATTTAGTGTCTTGCAGGTAGAATTACCCCCCTATTTATGGTTTTCACGATAAAAAGAGTGTCTATGCAGCCCATTTTACTTGCCTCTAGCTCCACCTACCGCCGCGAACTACTGACTCGACTAGGTCTAGCCTTTGAATGGGCAAACCCAGATATTGATGAAAGACCGCTCTTAAATGAATGCGGAGATATAGATGAAAGCGCTGATGCCTTAGTCGCCCGACTTTCGCTTGCTAAAGCCAAGGCGCTAGCTTCTGCGTATCCCAATCACCTTATTATTGGCTCCGACCAAGTAGCCATTTTGGGCGATCAAATCATCGGCAAGCCACACACCTATGAACGAGCCTTCACACAATTGCGCAACGCCAGCGGCAATCAAGTTATCTTCAAAACAGGTTTGTGCCTTCTGAACGCCAGCAACGGCCAATCACAAGTCAGGGTAGAAGAGTTTAAGGTTGAATTTCGCGATTTGAGCGACAACCAAATTCATCACTATCTAACCTATGAACAACCCTATGACTGTGCTGGCAGCTTTAAGTGCGAAGGCCTGGGAGTTGCACTCTTTAGTAAGCTTAGTGGCGATGACCCGAACACATTAATAGGCCTGCCACTAATTCGATTGGTGGATATGTTAAAAGCAGAAGGCGTTGACCCTCTGCTCCTAGCGAAGCGTGACAAATAGCAAAGCGCGGTAAATAGCCAAGCGAAGTTGAGCTAATTAATGCGATGCCAGCCGAGCAGCTGATCGAACTGATCCAAACATAACTCAGGCATATATTGGTGTAAGCGATCGATATGATGAGCTCCATAGCTGACAGCAATACGCGGCATATTAATCCGTCGAGCCATCTCCATGTCGTATTCAGTGTCGCCAATCATAACTGCATCATCCGCAGCCACATTAAAATGAATGAGCAATTCTTCGAGCATTAACGGATGCGGCTTTGAAGCTGTTTCATCGGCACAGCGTGTTGCATCAAAGTAATCGGTCATATCCAAATCACCAAGAATACGATCCAACCCCTTGCGGCTTTTACCGGTCGCTATCGTCAATGTATGACCTTGCGAGCGCAAGGCGTTCAAAGTTTCTTGCACCAAGGGGAAAAAGTCTGAGGATTTTTCTTCATCCAAATGAATAAAGTTAGCCGCATAGAAATCGCGCAGACGAGCACGCTCAGCATCACTGACTTGCGGATATAGATGAAGAATGGCTTCAGGTAAGCCAAGCCCTATGATGTTGTGTATCAGATGATCCGCCAGAGGCTCCCAACCCATATCACGCGCCGCGTATTGCATGGAGTGGGTGATTTTGGCTTTTGAATCTATAAGGGTGCCATCCCAATCGAAAATAAACAGCAAGAACAAATCTCCAGATACAGATCGCTAGATACAAACTAAGGCGCGAGGGGCGACAGCTTATTAATCACAGCCGCTAAATCAGCCGCCAGCGGTGCTTTTACGATGGTTTTTTCTTTAGCTTCAGGTAAATAAAACCCGAGTTCAGCGGCGTGTAGAAATAGGCGCTTAACCCCCTTAGCCTTCATTTCTTTATTGAAATCATCATCGCCGTATTTTTCGTCGCCCACTAGGCTATGCCCCATGTGCTTGGCATGCACACGAATCTGGTGAGTCCTACCGGTAATGGGACGTGCCTCAACCAACGAGCAGTTGGTGTAATCCTGGAGCAGCTTAAACTCGGTCAGACTGGGTTTGCCGTCAGCATGGACGCGAACTACACGCTCATCATCAGCAACCTCTACTTTAAGCAGAGGCGCATCTACACGGCGACAAGTCTTGGGCCAATGGCCTATAACCAGCGCTTGATAGACCTTGGTAATACCGCTGGTATTTTTCTCGCGCAACGCGGCTTGTAAATGGCGAAGCATGCTGCGCTTTTTAGCCACCATAATGCAGCCTGAGGTATCGCGGTCGAGCCGATGAATAAGCTCAAGATAACGCGCATCGGGTCGCATTTGGCGCAACGTCTCTATCAAGCCAAGACTTATCCCGCTGCCGCCATGCACGGCTAGGCCGGGTGGTTTGTTGATAACCAGCAAACCTTCATTTTCGAATAAAATCGAGTTTTCTAACAAGGTCGTCATAGTATTGCTGGGCTTGGCTACCGGCTCTTTTTCAGACATCCTAACTGGTGGAATACGGATCTCATCGCCCTGCAAGATTTTATAGTCGGGCTTGGATCTACCCTTATTAACCCGAACCTCACCTTTGCGGATAATGTTATAGATTCTGGATTTGGGCACGCCCTTGAGTCGCGCCATCAAGAAGTTATCAAGACGCTGGCCAGCTTGATCATCATCAACGGAAACAAAGCTTACCTGAGTGGGCAACCCTTGATCTGGGGATGGTTTATTTGTAGGGGAAGGAGTTTTCATGGCGCGCATAATACCTTAAGTAGGTGCGCTAAGCACTTGAGATTGCTGCAATTGCGGATAGCTGCTATAGTCAGACGGCTGATCCAGGCTGGTTTCCGGGTCGCGCAGTTGTACCAAACCCCTAGCGCTCAATAAGCGCACAGCAGATTTGGTCTAAGGCGCACCGCGAGGAAATACCGCTGACAGTAGAGTGATCCAGCATAGTCACGCCCTAGAGCAAAAGACAATCTGGCTTACAAGCGAAACCAACTTGGTGACCTGGCTATGAGTAGTTTAGGCACCGTAACAATTGCGCTGATAACTGCAGCCGTTATTGTTAGTTTGAATGTTTTGTTGAACTCTGCTTTCTATTTGTTAATCCGTAATTGTTTATTAATGGATTCGAGGCGCAAACACTGAGTGAAAGCGCCCAATTAATCCGAGACATATTGATCTTTTAAACTTGAGTCATTCATTCAATATTAATTATAAATGCATGACTCCTAACCAACTTAATATATGCACACTTTCCCTTACGGAACGGAGCAATAAGTGGGTTCAGCTGTTTATAGCTGTGTCGCAAATGGATGTACGCCATTTGCTAACTGGCCGCGAAGCCAGCCAAAACAACGCGATTACGCCAAGCAACAGATAGATTAAGGTAAACACGATTTACCTCCGCGAGTTAAATGGGGTTGCGCCAAGTTTTTCTTGGTGCATTTGATACAAGCGCTGTGCAGCGACTTCCTTGTAGCCTGGCCTCACCAACCGCTATTGCGAGCAATATTTGTAGCGCAGTAGTCCACAAGGTTGCACAAATCATTTTCATTAACCTAACCGCTTAGTTTGCTAGCGCATTCACTAATTGATTAGGTACAACATGAAAAGAATGCTCATTAATGCAACCCAACCTGAAGAGGTTCGCGTTGCACTGGTTGATGGCCAATGGCTATACGACTTAGATATTGAGAATCGCAACCGCGAACAAAAAAAATCCAACATTTACAAAGGCCGCATTACTCGCGTTGAGCCCAGCTTAGAAGCTGCGTTTGTCGATTACGGCGCAGAGCGTCACGGCTTCCTCCCCCTGAAAGAAATTTCGCGCGAATATTTCACCAATAACTCAGGCGCCTCTGACGGCCGCATCAAAATTAAAGATGTGCTGAAAGAAGGCACTGAAGTAATTGTTCAAATCGATAAAGAAGAGCGCGGCAATAAAGGTGCTGCACTAACTACCTTTATTAGTCTTGCCGGCCGTTACTTGGTGCTTATGCCCAACAATCCTCGCGCAGGCGGTATTTCTCGCCGCATCGAAGGTGAAGAGCGCGCAGATCTGAAAGATGCCCTTGGCGCAATCGAAGTACCGCAAGGCATGGGCGTCATTATCCGCACCGCAGGTGTTGGCCGCAGCGCTGAAGAATTGCAGTGGGATTTGAACTACCTACTTCAACTCTGGGAGTCTATCGACACAGCCGCCAAAAAAGATCCTGCTCCTAATTTCTTGTTTCAAGAAAGTAATGTGATTATTCGTGCAATTCGCGATTACCTTCGTCAGGACATCGGCGAAATTTTTGTTGATAACAAAGAAGCTTACGATCTGGCATCCGGCTTTATTCAGCAAGTTATGCCGAATTACCGCAGCAAAGTGAAGCTGTATCAAGACGATATCCCGCTGTTCAATCGCTATCAAATTGAAAGCCAGATTGAAACCGCCTTCCAGCGCGAAGTGAAATTGCCATCTGGCGGCTCGATTGTGATTGACCCTACCGAAGCAATGGTTGCCATTGATATCAACTCATCGCGCGCCACCAAAGGCAGCGATATTGAAGAAACCGCACTGCAAACCAACCTTGAAGCAGCCGATGAAATTGCCCGTCAATTACGTTTACGCGATATGGGCGGCTTGGTCGTTATCGACTTTATCGACATGCAGCCTGTACGCAATCAACGCGAAGTTGAAAACCGTATGCGCGATGCACTCCTAATGGATCGCGCCCGCGTTCAAATCGGCCGTATATCTCGCTTCGGTTTGTTAGAAATGTCACGTCAGCGCCTGCGTCCATCACTGGGTGAAACTCACTCAAAAGTGTGCCCACGCTGTGAGGGCCAAGGCACTATTCGCGGCACTCGCTCATTGGCACTTTCAATTCTTCGCCTAGTTGAAGATGAAGCGCAAAAAGAGCGCAGTGTAGAAATTCGTGCAATCTGCCCTATTTCTGTCGCGACTTATTTACTGAACGAAAAACGCAAAACCATTTCCAGTATTGAAATGCGCAACAGCACTCGCGTAGTAATCGTGCCCAATGCCGACATGATGACACCGCACTTTGAAGTTCAACGCTTGCGCGACGACGATGAAGGCACGCTCGAAACCAGCTACAAGATAGTATCTCACATTGATGAAGCGAAAGAGGAAGAGGAAGAAGCAAAACCTCTAGTTGTTAACAAGCCGGCCGTACAACCAAATGCTCCAACTCAACCAGCTCCCGAGCAGGTAGCCGTTAAGCAGCCCGGTTTGTTTTCTCGTCTACTAAGCTCAATCTCTTCTATTTTTAGTAGCGAAAGCGAAGAGAAAGAAAAGACCGTAAAACGCGATCACACGCGCAGCAATAATCGCAACCGCAATCAAAGCCAAAATCGCAATCGTCGTGATACCCGCGGTCGCCGTGATCGCAAAGATGTGAATGAGATTAGCGATAACTTGGAGCCGCGCACACCTAGTACGCGCCCTGAGCGCGATGCAAGTGAAGCGCGCGAACAACGTCCGCCACGCAACAATCAACGCGACGGCCAAGCACGCGATAATAGTGAAAACACCGGTGAAACGCGCGAAAATCGCAACAACCGCAACAACCGCCAGCCACGTGATAACCGCGAGCAAAGAGAGCCACGCCGCCCACAACAACCAGTAGTTACAGAAGAAATTCTGGAAAACAATCTAGTTGCTACCGAAGCGGTAGATGCGGTGCAGTTTGATGGTGATGATGATCGCCCTGCAAAACGCCCTGCTGGTCGCCGCACTCGCTCACAACAACGTCGCCGCTCACGTCGCGATGATTTTGTACCCGGTGAACAACAAGGCGAGCAACAAGCTGAAATTGAGTTTAATGGCTCAAATAATGATTTAAACAAGCAAGTAAATGACGCTATTGATGCACAAGAAGCAGCTCAAGCAAGCCCAGCTCCCATTATCGCAACTCAAGAAAGCGTAACGGCTACATCACCGGTAGCGGCTCATGAACTGGCAGCCATAGAGTCAAACTTATTGGCAGCCATTTCTGAGGCCAAACCTGCAGCACTTGAAACATCTATTGTATCCCCTGCAGCTCAACAGATAGAAGTTCCTGAAGTTAAACCTGTTGTGGAAGTAACCGCACCCGCTGAACCTGTAGCGACTATTTCTACTCCGATTGCCATGGAAACATCTTTAGCATCAGTTGCAGATACGGTTGTTGTAGTGCCAGAAACAGCTACGCCAATAGTAGAAGCTGAAAGCAATTCAGCGGGCGGGCGGGCAAGCAATGATCCACGTCGAGCACCAAAACCAGTGGCGAGCATTCAAATAGTGACCGAGGCTCCCGTGCGCCAACAAGCGCGAGCTTTAGATACTAGCCTGCCTCCAAGTGTTGAGCACAATCCTCGCCCGATTGCGCGTCCAGCCAATGATCCGCGCCTTGCAAAACAAGGTCAGCCATCTGCAACAGAAAGCAACGAATAAAACTTGCCTATAAATTATTCGTAGCAGTACAAAAGCCGAGCACTTTGCTCGGCTTTTGTTTTTAGAGAATTAAATATGTAAAAATATCTTCGCTATATGCATTTTTTTACTAAATGAGTATTGCTGATCTTAAAAACCTCTGTATAATTTGCGCCTCAACGGAAGGGTGGCAGAGTGGTTTAATGCACCGGTCTT
>CAZZEV010000178.1:0-1703 GCA_964653305.1 uncultured Cellvibrionaceae bacterium
AAGAGGATCTATAATTCTTGAGGTTCCCTGCTGAATTGTTGTATTCCTACATCCGGAAAAGGAGGCCATTCTCAGATCACGTCCGATAAATTCAACAGCCAAGCGCCCCGTTTCTTGCACACGGGATAACCCTTGCTGTGTTCCAAAAACGGTACTACTAGAAATAAACATTTGCACCACACCAGCCATTAAAAATAAACCAAGAGTGATGGAGATCATTAACTCGACTAAGGATAAACCCAATTGATTTTTCATATTATTTACCTTTACATCCTAGTCGTATATTCAAACCGAGAAATGCCCGCTCTGCCAACCAAGGTATTATTTGCCTCGTTCCACTCAATGACTACGGTGCATAACATAGTTGCATTAGCGCATGTTATGCCCCCTCTTCCACCTGGCATTTGATTCTCAATATTTCCTTGCCATACAAATACATCGAGCGCAGCTAGCGAGTTAGTTGGCGCAGCACCACCGGCAAACGCCGCCAATGCCGTATTATAAGTTTCAATTTGAACAGCGTTGGCAGGGCTAGGACTTCTTCTGTTGGCTCTTATCCTATCCAAGATATCAGACGCGAGTACATTCGCCTGAGCCCCAAAATAAGCGCCGTGGTTATACTGAAGTGAACGAGTTTGCAGTGCTGCCAAGGTTATTAACGTAGTTGAGAGGATAAGCATTGTTATCAACACCTCAATCAAACCCAACCCTTTAGAATATTTCATAAACGCCCCGTTCATACCCAACTTGAAAGGTTAAACTTGTCGAACTCAATCACTAACAATCTGTTTTTCTTACAAAAATCAAACCTGCTAAGCCGATAGTAATCTGCCTTGCCTTCCCCACTGCAGTGCAACCATCCATCCTGCTACTAATTTGAATAGGATTACTACTGTTCGCAATTCTCCCCAAACTTCCTAAAGCGGTATAACGTACGAAACTAACGTCAACGCCACCATTTTGAACAGAAACTATGGCGCCGCTAGGAGCCTTCCCGACTGATTTAATAATGATAGGGGTGCTACCTAATACGGGAGAGGCGGCATCATCTGAAGTGGCCTCATCAACAAAAACAATATAACCATCTGTCCAACTGCCCGTGCAAGTCGCGCTATCAGAGCTGGCGCAAACAGTTACACGTGCAGCTCGGCGTACCGCCTCATAACGAGCCAAGTTAAATACCGTGATGAAGTCTTCGCCTAACGCGACAGATCTATTATTCAATATTTGTGTATTAAAACGGGGTAAAGCCAAGGCAATCAGGATGGCTAACACACATACTGTAATTAAAAGCTCCACTAACGAAAACGCTTTCTGATTCTTTAGCATGAATCTACTCACTCGTTAAAATCGTTCAATATCTAGACGAAACTGCTTCTAGCGATTATATTAACCAAACCTTAACACAGGTAACTTCTGATCGCGTCTATCGCCTGATATGCGGTCATCACGGACGAATGAGCGGCTGCGACTGGCACCCGAATCAACAACAAATCTATTCCATGGAGGGAATATTATGCGACGCAATGGCTTTACTATTATCGATTTAATCCTCACCCTATCAATTGTCTCTACTCTAATCTCTTTAGCATTGCCTAATTTTAGCGCTCAATTAAAACAAGCGCAGGTTAAAACGGCGACCAACAGTTTATTGGAGGCTATCAACCTCTCACGAACCCAAGCTGTTATGACAAACCAGCGAA
>CAZZEV010000178.1:1713-2158 GCA_964653305.1 uncultured Cellvibrionaceae bacterium
GCTGGGAAGTATTTATTGATTCAGACAATGACGGAATACGCGATGCAAATGAACGGCTTATAAAAATGCAAGAAAAATTGAATGGCATCAAAATAGTCACAAACAGACCAATCACAAACAATGTATCTTATATCGGCACAGGCGAAAGCAGAAACGCGAGCGGCACCAACGGTGGTGGTTTTCAGGCCGGAACCTTTACCATTTGCCCAACCGCTAAAGGAAAAGGAGTGCAATTGATTTTAGCGAGAGGAGGAAGGGTACGAGTTGCTAAGATAAATGAAGAAACATGCAATGCAGTTTAATTGCAAATTTAAAAAATCGGCTACTCAAAATTTTGAGTAGCCGATTTTTGAGTTACAAGCGCAATGCTTTTGGCAATGAAAAACTAATGGTTTCTGGCGTTCCGTCCATTTCTTGAGGAATTGTCGCTCCGCAAGCTTGCAGC
>CAZZEV010000178.1:2168-6311 GCA_964653305.1 uncultured Cellvibrionaceae bacterium
CACTCTGGGTTTATATCATCGGGCCCATCGATTAAATAGGACTCAGTACCACAGCGCTCAGCCAATTCGCGCAAACGATTTGAGTTGGAGGAGTTAGGCGAGCCGACCACTAAAACTAAATCACATTCGAGCGCGAGCTGGCGAACAGCATCTTGGCGATTGGTGGTTGCATAACAAATGTCGTCTTTGCGCGGCCCTTGGATTTTTGGGAATTTTTTACGCAGCGCATCGATAACTTTTGCGGTGTCATCCATCGATAATGTGGTTTGAGTTACGTAGGCCAAGACTTCTGGATTTTTAACAACTAAAGCCTCAACATCAGCTTCATCTTCCACCAAATAAATCTCACCACCTTTGGCATTGCTATATTGCCCCATGGTGCCTTCAACTTCTGGATGACCTTCGTGACCGATCAAAATACATTCGCGACCTTCACGACTGTAGCGAGTCACTTCAATATGAACTTTAGTCACCAGCGGGCAAGTGGCATCAAAAATTTGTAGTCCACGATGCTCAGCTTCTTTTCGCACTGCCTGAGACACACCGTGCGCACTGAAAATTAAAATCACATCGTCTGGAACTTGATCGACCTCTTCAACAAAGATTGCACCGCGTTCGCGCAATGAATCCACCACAAATTTGTTATGCACGACTTCGTGACGCACATAGATTGGCGCACCAAAAACATCAAGCGCACGATTTACAATATCAATGGCGCGATCAACTCCAGCACAAAATCCACGTGGATTGGCGAGCTTAATTTCTGTCATGAATGCACCTAACTTTAGCCCCTCCCCCTTTTCAAGGGGGAGGTTGGGAGGGGGTTAATGAACTTGAGCCGGTTCTATTTTGAGAATCGCAACTTCAAATACGATGTCACGACCCGCTAGCGGATGATTAAAATCCACCGTAACGACATCATCATTAAAACGTTTAACAACGCCAGGCAATTCAGTTTTCTGAGCGTCAGCAAAAGACAAAACCAAGCCTTCTTCAAGCGCTAAGTTTGCATCAAATTGGCCGCGAGGAATCTCCTGCACATTATTTGGATTGCGTTGACCAAAACCATGTTCAGGCTTTATTACTACCGTTTTACGATCGCCTTCTTGCAAGCCAAATATTGCTTTTTCAAAACCTTGTAGCAAATTGCCATCACCCACAGTGAAAGTCGCAGGATCTCGCTCAAAATTTGAGTCAATCAATTCGCCATCAGGCAAGCGCAAAGCGAAATGCAAAGTTACGCGAGTACCCTCGCCTACAATTAAATCTTTCATTTTTAAACACTACCTGAATTAATAATTGCCCTTAGGCAAAACTTCTCGCTTCGCCTGCGCCTTCCACATTCTCTACGCAGCGCAAACAAATTTCTGGATGAGCAGTATTGGCGCCTACATCCGCGCGGTGATGCCAGCAGCGGGCACATTTGGCGTGTTCGGATTTTTTCACCGCCACTAACAAGCCAGACACCTCAGTTGACTCAGCATTTTGTGCTGCGTTCAATGCGCGAACTTCTGCGGTTGAGGTAATCAACACAAAGCGCAATTCATTAGCGAGTTTTTGCAATTCAACTTGAAGAGCCTCGTCGCAATAGAGCACCACCTCTGCGCCCAATGAGCCGCCGACTTCGCCAGCGGTACGCTTGGCTTCCAACACTTTATTTACGGCATCTTTGACCTGAGCGATCAGTTCCCAATAGCTATCACTAAAGGTATCTGCTGACACTTCTGGTAATGAGTACCATTCAGCCAAAAACACTGACTCGCTGCGATCGCCTGCAATCACTGGCCACATTTCATCGGCAGTAAAACTCAGGATCGGTGCAATCCAACGCACCATAGCTTCAATAATATGTTGCATGGCGGTTTGCGCAGAGCGGCGCGCAAGCGAATCACCCTTGGTGGTGTACTGGCGATCTTTAATAATATCGAGATAGAAACCACCCAATTCGACAACACAAAAGTTGTGTAATTTTTGATAAATCAAATGCAGGTGATAGCTATCGTAAGCCTCAATAATTTCTTTCTGCAACGCAGCGGTTCGACCAACAATCCAGCGGTCAAGTTGCAACATCTGTTCGATGGGCACCGCAGCAGTCGCCGGATTGAAGCCTGTAAGATTCGATAGAATAAAGCGCGCCGTGTTGCGAATGCGACGATAAGAGTCAGCGGTACGTTTTAGAATTTCATCCGACACGCTCATCTCAGTGCTGAAATCTGTTGCAGCAACCCAGAGGCGTAAAACATCCGCGCCCAAATCGTTCATGACTTTTTGTGGTGGGATTACGTTGCCGATTGATTTCGACATTTTCAGGCCTTTCGCATCCACAACAAAACCGTGCGTTAACACAGTTTTATAAGGTGGAACGCCATTCATCGCCATAGACGTTTTAAGCGATGACTGGAACCAGCCGCGATGTTGATCTGAGCCTTCTAAATATAAATCTGCAGGGAAACGCAAACCGGCGCGCTGCTCTAATACGGCGTAATGCGTTACGCCTGAATCAAACCATACGTCCAAAGTGTCTGTTACTTTGGTGTAGTTTTCTGCATCGGCACCGAGCAATTCTTTTGCATCCAAATCAAACCAAGCGTCCATTCCGCTTTGCTCAACTTTTTGCGCAACAGCCTCAATTAATTTTGTGGTTTCTGGGTGCATCTCTTGAGTTTCCTTGTGCACGAATAACGCAATTGGAACACCCCACGTACGTTGACGGGAAATACACCAATCTGGCGATGTCGCGAGCATGGCATCAATGCGCGCTTTACCCCAATCTGGAACCCAATTCACGCCATCAACGGCGTTGGCCACTTGATCGCGCAAATTGTTTTTGCTCATGCTCACAAACCATTGCGGGGTCGCACGGAAAATCAGTGGCGTTTTAGTGCGCCAGCAATGTGGGAAGCTGTGAGTGATTTTACCTTGCGCAAGCAATGCATCTTTTTCGATAAGTAAGTTGATAACTTTTTCATCAACTTTATAAACGTGATCGCCTGCGAAAATTTCTACGTTGGGACGATAGTATCCATTGTCATCGATGTAATTGAGCGTACCGATTCCGTATTTTACGCCGACGTTAAAGTCGTCTGCACCGTGATCGGGTGCGGTATGCACGAACCCAGTACCCGCATCAGTCGTGACGTGATCGCCCAACAAAATTGGAACTTGGCGATTGTAAAACGGATGTTGCAGTAACGAACCTTCAAGCGCTGCGCCTTTTACACGACCAACAATTTTATGCTCGCCCGCTTGCGCGCGGCCAAGCACATTAGCAACCAAGGTTTCGGCAACTAACAAACGGGAATCGCCAACTTGCACCAACACATAATCCACCTCTGCATTTGCAGATACCGCTTGGTTTGCAGGAAGAGTCCAAGGAGTTGTTGTCCAAATCACCAATGAAATTTCGCCGGTACCGCTCAGCTCTTCAATTTTGCTAGCGACCGTTGCTTGATCTACAAATGCAAATTTCACGTCGATAGAAAAAGACGTTTTATCTTGGTATTCAACTTCGGCTTCTGCCAACGCAGAACCACCGACCACGCTCCAATAAACCGGTTTAAAACCTTTGTGGAGATGGCCGTTATCGACGATTTTACCGAGCGAACGAATAATGTCGGCTTCGAATTTAAAATCCATGGTGAGATAGGGTTTATCCCAATCACCTAAAACACCCAAGCGCACGAAATCAGCTTTTTGACCGTCTACTTGTTTGGCCGCATATTCACGGCATTTTTGGCGAAAGGTTTTTACATCCACTTTATCGCCCGCTTTGCCGAGTTTTTTCTCAACGTTGTGCTCAATGGGCAAGCCGTGACAATCCCAACCTGGAACATAGGGCGCATCGAAACCGCTGAGCGTTTTGCTCTTGACGATAATATCTTTCAGAATTTTGTTAACCGCGTGGCCTATGTGAATATCACCGTTCGCGTAAGGTGGGCCATCGTGCAAAATAAATTGCTCGCGGCCTGCACGGGCAGCGCGAATTTTTTGGTAGAGATTATTCGCTTGCCATTGTTTGAGCATCTCCGGCTCGCGCTGGGCGAGGTTCGCTTTCATTGCGAAATCGGTATTGGGCAAATTCAGTGTGGCTTTATAATCAGTCATGGCTTCAACTTGTTAACAAAAAGAAATTTAAATTTTAAA
>CAZZEV010000179.1:0-6305 GCA_964653305.1 uncultured Cellvibrionaceae bacterium
AGGCCGCATAGCCTCTGGCCCCATTATTTCCGGCTCACTACAAGCGAAGAAGCAAGCGGATTTGCGCGCAGAAGTATCTGCAATTGTGGTGCAAGTATTAAAAGACAATGGCGACAAAGTACAAAAAGGCGATTTGCTCGTGCGCTTGGATGACACCATTTTTCGCCAAGCCTTAATCTCGTCCCAAGAAGCCGAGCGCGCTGCACAGCAAGGCTTCGATCAAGCCGAGCGCCAATATAAGCGCTTAACCACATTGTCTAATACTGGCGCTGTATCCACCCAAGCCAAAGAAGATGCCGGGTTGCGCCGCAATTCAGCACAGAGCGATTTAGCCGCAGCCCGTGCGCGCGTAACGCAAGACACTCAACAACTCGCACGCACCGAAGTTCGCGCACCTTTTGCGGGTATCGTTGGCAATCGCTTGGTCTCTAATGGCGATACCGCACAAGTGGGTAAAGCACTGCTCAAAGTGATCGATCCCACCAGTATGCGCTTTGAAGGTTTTGTACCTTCCGATCAAATTCAGCACATTCAAGTGGGGCAAGCCGTTACCTTTTTTATCAATGGCTCCCGCGATAAAGCCTTTGAAGGCCGTGTAGAACGCATTAACCCCGTTGCCGATACCGGCACTCGCCAAGTGGGTGTGCAAGTTGCGCTTCTCGGTACCGAGAATTTTACTGTCGGCTTGTTTGCCGAGGGCCGTGTGCAAAGCAATATCAGCCAAGGGCTCAGCATTCCTGAAACCAGTTTGATTCAGCAAGGCGACCATGCCTACGTGTGGCGCGTGCAAAAAGGCGTGTTGAATAAAGTTGAAGTGAGCATGGGCACGCGCGATGTGAAATCGGGTGATTATGCAATCAAGTCTGGCCTTAATGAGGGCGATACCATTTTGCGTCACCCACGCGGGCTGTTAGTAGACGGCGCTCAAGTGAGTTTTGAAAAAACGCCAGCGCGCGCCACTAACGCAAGCGCTACTCCCACAAGCACTATCCCCAATACTAAGAAGGAAGGCTAAGACTTATGTTTTTATCCGACTTTAGTATTAAACGCCCATTGGTCACCGTGGTCATTACCGTGGGTTTAATGATCGTAGGCTGGATGGCGCTCACAAAATTACGCGTTAACGAACGGCCCGATATTTCGCCGCCGATATTGCAAATTACCATTCCCTACCCCGGCTCTTCACCGGAAACCGTAGAGCGCGAAATTGTGGATCGCCTTGAACGTGCCATGCAGGGCATTCCCGGCGTGCATGAGCTGCGCGCTTCGGCCAATGAAGGCAACGCTTCGTTTAGTGTTGAATTTGATTTCGATAAAAATTTAATTGAAGCGGCCGATGAGGTGCGCAATTCCATTGCCAGCGTGCGCTATAAATTACCCAATGAAATGCGCGAGCCGATTATCACTCGTATCGACTCAAATGCGTGGCCGATAATGTCGCTATCACTTTCATCATCCAGCCAAAGTCACATTGAATTATCCATTTTGGCTGAAAAAGAAATCGGCGACCGTTTGCGCGGTATTCCCGGTATTGCGGTAGTCAATATTTCCGGTGATTTAAAACGCGAACTTTCGGTGTTACTGCGCAGTGAAAAATTGCGCATGCACAACATTTCAGTGGTAGAAGTGCAACGCAGTTTACAAAGCCAAAACCTCACCGCACCAGGCGGAAAAATACAAGGCGAATTAGAAGATCAAAGTATTCGTTTGCTGGGTAGACTCGCGACACCCGCCGACTTTGGCAACATAGTATTAAAACGCAATGGCGATGAAGTTTTACGCTTAAGCGATGTAGCCGATGTAGTAGACGGCAACGCCGAACGCAACAGCATAAACCTCTATAACAGCAAGGTGTCGGTAGGGATTAATATTATCCGCACTCGCGATGCAAGCACCGTAAACGTGTCAAAAGCGGTGCGCAAAGAATTAGAGGAAATTCGCAAACAATTAAAACCCGGCACCCAAATTGAAATTGCAAACGATGGCGGCGAGTGGGCAGAATCCAGTTTACATAACGTGATTGAAGCGCTGATTTTAGGCGCGGGCTTAACCATTTTTGTGGTCTATGCATTTTTAAATTCCTGGCGCTCCACACTCATCACTGCGCTCGCGTTGCCTACCTCTGTACTCGCTGCTTTTATCGCGGTGTGGCTGTTCGGCTTTTCATTGAACTTCATGACGCTGCTCGGGTTATCGCTCGCCATTGGTGTATTGATTGACGATGCGATTGTGGTGCGCGAAAACATTGTGCGGCATATGGAAAACGGGTCAGACCGCATGACCGCATCGCGCGAAGGCACAAAAGAAATTGGCCTCGCCGTGATGGCAACTACCTTCTCAATTGTGGCCGTATTTATTCCCGTCGCCTTTATGGAAGGTGGCCCCGGCCAATGGTTTAAACCTTTTGCATTAACCGTAGTTGCTTCCGTTTTAGTTTCACTGTTTATTTCGTTCTCGCTAGACCCTATGTTGTCGTCGCGCTGGGGCGATCCGGTCGGTTACCAACACATGCCCAAGCGTGGTTTCAGCAAAGTGTTGCAACGTTTTAATAATTGGTTTGATCATCAAGCTGATCGCTACACGCTAGTAATTCGTTGGGCACTTTCACATAGACGTGTTATGGCAATCATTGCTGTTAGCAGTTTAGTCGCCGCACTCGTGTTGCAATTTTCTATGGGCGGCACCAGTTTTTTACCCGCTGCCGATAATGGCCACTTAGTCGTCAATATTCGTTTGCCCTCTGGCGCAAGCCTGGAATATGCGCGCATTAGAACTGAACAAGGCGCAGAACTCGCACGCAAACTTCCAGAAGTGAAAACTATTTTTAGCGATATAAAACGCAACAGCAGCCGCTTGGATATAGACATTGGCAAACCCAGTGAACGCCAACGTAATGCGGCGGCTATTGCCAAAGAATTACGGGCATCAACCAATCGTTTAGTGGGCGCGGAATACACCGTGCAAGACGATACCAGCAATGGCGGCGGCAAACCGGTGAGCATTAATTTTTACGGGCAAGACTCGCGTAAATTAATGGAAATTACCGAAGCCTTTATGAGTGACTTGCGCAAAGTAAAAGGCGCTGTGGATGTTGGCCTTGCCGATCAAGAACCTATGCCGGAATTACAAGTGGAATTAGATCGCGGATTAGCGAGCAGTTTAGGCATTGTAATAAGCGATGCCGCACAAGCATTGCGTTTAGCTTTCGCCGGCAATGAAGTGGGCGATTGGGTTGACCCTAATGGTGAAACGCGCGATGTAGCCTTGCGCTTGCACCCCGATGACCGCGCTGACGCAACTGCACTCGCACGTTTGCCCTTAGTTCCTGGTGGTAGTGACTCGGTGATTCCACTCGAACAAATTGCCACAATTCGTATGGATAAAGCGCCCTCAAGAATCGCGCACTCCGATAGCAAACGCACAATCACAGTAACAGCCAACGTAGAAGGCGCTAACCAAGGTGAAGTGATTGGCGCGGCAATGAACTTAACCAAAGCCATCGACTTCCCGCCCGGCTACGGCATTCAATTGCGCGGCGCAGGGCGCCAACAGCAAGAATTATTTGGCGCAATGCTCACCGCACTCTTATCGGGAATCGCCTTAATGTATTTTATTTTGGTGATTCAATTCGGCTCATTCTTAGCGCCGGTTGCGGTCATGATGAGCTTGCCCTTAAGTTTAATTGGTGTAGTCATCGCACTCGTCTCTACCGGCCATACCATTAACCTGATGAGTTTTATCGGCATTATTATGCTCATGGGGTTAGTCGCAAAAAATGCGATTCTCTTACTCGATTGTGCGCGCGCAAAAGAGAAAGAAGGTTTAAGTCGAGAAGAGGCATTAATGCAAGCAGGCCGCGCACGTTTGCGCCCTATTCTTATGACAACCTTCGCCTTAATTGCCGGCATGTTACCCGTTGCGATTGGCATGGGCGAAGGCGGCGAATTCTATCAACCACTCGCGGTGGCAATTATCGGCGGCACAATTACTTCAACAATTTTAACGCTATTAATGATCCCCACGTTCTACGACAGTATTGAAATCGCCCACGACAAATTCGTCAAAAAATTCTATCGCTACCAAAACCAACGCGGTGCGTTTGTGGGTGGCATTATGATTTTTATTGAAGCACTGCTCACACTCATTTTTGTACGTTTGATTTATCGCTTGATCAAACGTGGATTGGGAATGGTTGGGCAGCGCGGGTTAGTAAGCGCGAAGTGATTTGAAGAAATGAATAGAGCCGCGAAAGCGGCTTTATTCATTGTGATAGAACCCTAAAAATAAACATGGCATATAACAAGGACAAAAATGTTATACAGAAAATACATTACCCCTACGACCTCCATTCTATTAATTGTTTTTCTCGCAATAGTTTTTAGTGTAATGCGAGCAACAGGCGCGCTCGGGCCATCGAATCTGCGCTGGCTGCTGCCCTTGGGCTTTTGTTTAATGGCGCTTTTGCCGTGGATTCTGTTAACGGCTGATGGTCGCAAACAAATTGGGCTTAAAAAGGCTGACAAGAATTCTGCTTACCTGCTCGCCATCGCCTGCGGTGCATTAGCTTCGGCGGCGTGTTATTTGTTGGGCTATGTTATTTATGGGCACAGCGTAGAAAATTGGTACGTTAATATTGGCAATAGCTACAAAGCGATAATGGATACTTCTGCCATGTCGTTTGTAATGCTCAACCTAATATTTACCATTCCAGCAATATTATTTAGCCCCATAGGTGAGGAAATATTCTTTCGCGGCATGCTGCAAAAAACTATGGAGCAAAAACTCAGTGTTGTGAGCAGCACGATTATAGAATGCGGATTCTTTGCCTTAGTTCACCTCTGCCACCACGGCATTTTAAAAACTGCCAGCGGTTTAGCCTTTATGCCTATACCCGCAACACTCTGGGTAATACAAATGTTCTTTGTAGCTTTTATGTTTTCATGGCTCAGAGCAAAAAGCGGCAGTATTTTTGTAGCTATAGTGGCGCACTCGGTTTTTAACTTAACAATGAATCTCTTTATATTTGTTTTTTTGTGGAAGTAATTAGCTGTACAGCTAAAGAGAGATAACGATATTTTTCTTACCCATAACTTTAGCCACACACCAAAACATAAACACATGGATTAAGGCAAATATTAGTGATGCATTGTAAGCATCAAAGACGCGACAGAGCTGCTGGTAGAAGAAGTCGTAGTAGCTCTGTTCACCAATATGAAAGGTGTACAGCAGAGTTGACCATACAAAAGCCAGCGCATAAATAAAGAGTGGATTTTTTCCAAAAGGAGTAAAGAAACTCAACACAGATTTAACAGGTGTTTTTTCTAATAGTACTAAGACCAATAATACCGCTATACCCACACCGGAGGTGAGCAACACAAAAGGGCTAGTCCAAAGCGATTTATTAATCGGGAAAACTAAATTCCACACCAGAGCAGCCACAATCAATATTGCACTCATCGCCGCTAATTTATTTAGTGTTGCAGAACTGCTATTGCCGAGCGATAAAACACGCGCAACCTCAAAACCTAAAATCACATTTACAATCGCAGGCAAAGTACTCAATAGACCTTCTGGGTCAAACGCCATGCCCTTGCCTTGCCACAAATGATTTGCACCCAATACCGCCATATCTATTTGGCGTACAAGCGAATGCTCTAGGGTGTAGGGCTGACTACTCAATTGCAATAAGCCCCAGTAACCCAACAATATAACTGCACTGATAAACCAGCGCAGCCTTGTGCCCGCATACAGCACAATAAAAGCGGCAAACATATAAGCCAAGGCGATACGCTGCAACACACCGAGAATTCGCCATTCACTGACAGGCGCTAGAAACGGGAACACATTCAAAAACACACCCACCAAAAATAATAAAACACTGCGCTTAATTATTTTTTTATGGCGTTCACCCGCTGTGATATGTGGCTGCATCAAAGAGCGTTGTGAAAAGAACAACGCAGCACCAACCATAAATAAAAAGAATGGGAAGATAAAATCCGTGGGCGTAAAGCCGTGCCAGTCGGCATGCAGTAAGGGAGCGTAAACGTGACTCCATGAACCAGGATTATTCACCAGAATCATAAGCGCGAGCGTGAGGCCGCGCATAATATCCAGCGCAGGGAAGCGTTGCTTTACCATGGCGACCTCAGCTTTAGGAGTAGATTATTGCAGTTATATTTTTATTAGTTACACAGGCTTTTTTGACCAAGCTTTTAACTTATGGCCTTTAAGCGCATAAAACAAAATAAATGCATAGCAAGGCAACATAATCCAGTAAGCCATTTGACTGTTGCCGGTGGTATGAG
>CAZZEV010000180.1:0-6276 GCA_964653305.1 uncultured Cellvibrionaceae bacterium
GGTGGTGTACACGCTCAGGGTTTTAGCGGTAGTCGTCGATGTTGCTGGCTCGGCGGCGATGGCGAGGCTTGCGGTCATCATGCCAATGAGAGCGGTTGTACACAGGGTCTTCTTCATAGCTGTTCTCTTGTGATAGATAAAAAATGGGGTGAGCAACGCGCTTACCCCACTCCCGTGGCCTTTTTAATTAGCCGCTTTCACCTCGAAGTAGTTAATGTTCCATTCCTTACCAATCGATTTAAATCGCAAGGTATGGTTGCCTGCAGTCAGCGCAAAACTTGGGCTGGCGTAGGTTTTCCAAGATTGCCAGCCGCCGGTGTTAGGTACGGCCATGCCATCCACTTTTACGCCATCAATTAAAACTTCAAAGCCAGTGCTGCCATTGGCGGTCGCCAAGCGGTAGTCGATAGTGAAGTTACCTGCGGTGGCGACTGACACTTTGAATTCGATGAAATCATCGGTATCAAAATGGCCTACATCTTTACCACCACCGGTATCACTACAGTCTTCCAGCTGTATGCCAGACATAGAAGTATAGGCTTCTGCTTCAACTTTGCCGGGCAGGGCGGTGTAGTTGATTTTGTTGGCGGCTTCATCGCTAGGGTAGCTTTCGTCTTCGGCATCAACCGCAACTACGCTGTAGTAATAAGTGGTGCCATCTACGGCGGTAGAATCAACATAGCTGTTGAGTTTCACGCCTTCTGCTAACACTGTGCCGCTGCTCGGGGTAAGACCGCGGTAGACTTTATAACCGGTGAGGTCGGCTTCGGTATTGGCATCCCAATTAAGCGTAACGCTGCCGGTGCCTTGTACCAGTTTCAAACCGGTTGGGCGCTTGGGCAGGGTGTAAATAGTGGTTGCTGTGCCCGGTAAATACTTGGCCAAACCGCTATTCACGTCATAAGGCTGGGTGGCAAAGCTTTTGAACAGCTTTTCAATATCGGCGATAGGTGCGGTGGTGAAATCCACTTTGCCAGTCATATCCAATACATCTTTACCTTCAACCGGCACCTGATCGATAAGGTACATTTCTGCCCAAGTATTCGCACTGCCGTTGTCTCTAAAGGTGCCGCTAAAGGTGTAGCTTTGGCCGCCTTCAAGGGTAATGGCTTGGTAAATACCGCCGTTGATTTCACCGGTTACGCCGTCTGGGCGAGTAATGCGCAAGACTGCACCCTCACTGCCAATCGGCAATTTGCCCGCGCCGCTGTAGTTGAAATCAAGGTTTTCGCTGCCGCTGATGGTCAAGGTTGTCCAGTCAGTGCTAGCGCCAAAGTTGCCGTTTTTGATGACTTCAGCTTTGGTGGCATCGTTCACAATACTGATTTTGTCGTAGGTAATGTCTGGGTTAGCACCTGCGTTAGCGCCGGTTTTAATCACAAAGTAATAGGTTTTAGAACCTGTGCCGCCCACTTTAATGCTGGTGGCTTTCTTGGCGCAGGCATCCGCAAACGTAGAGTTCCAGTTGGCGCAATCCCAGGTGCTCGCCTTGGCAACCAAGCCAACACCGGTATCGTTGTTGGAGTTAATGGCGTTAGTCACCATGCCCCAAGTACCCTTACCTTGGCCGCCTGCTGCGCTCACTAACTTATAAGCCCAGCTGGTAGATGCCCAGTTGTAACCCGCATAGGTATCGTAAGTGGCGCGGGCAATTTTGCCGCCCAGCTCCAAACCGGCTGATTGCCACGGTTGGAATTCGCCCATTAGCAATGGCGTTTTAAGTGCAGTGATCTTGGTGTTCCAATCGCATACGCCGCTGGTACCAGTGGCGCCGCAACGCAGCCAATCGCGGTGAATGTCGTAGTGGGTATCGTTAGGACGATCACCAAACAAACCGGGGTAAGGGTGCAATTCAAAGGCGACATTGGTCATGCCTTTGGCGACGGGGTCACCGTACACTTCGATATTGCCGTAGTGGCTAGGCAGCATAACAATGTGTTTGCTGTCGATTTTACGGATGGTCTCGTACAGCTCAGTGACGCGCACCGCCATATCTTCAGCGGTTGAACCCCAAGGTTCATTGAGCGGGTCGTAAGCCGCAACCACGGGTTCGTCTTTATAGCGAGTGGCGATTTGTTCCCACAACCACTTGGTGCGGTCTTGGTATTCGCTGCTCGTCCAATACTTGTTTTGACCAGAGCAACCAGTGTGATCATTCGGGGTTTGTCCGCCGATTGCACCGTGCAAATCGAGGATTACATAGATGCCGCGTTTTTTAGCCTCGGCAATCGTCCAATCCAAATAGTGCCAAGCGTCTGCGCGCAAGGTTTTGGGGTTTTTCTCGTCTTCAATCACATTCCACAAAATGGGCAGGCGAACAATGTTAAAGCCGAAGGCTTGCAACTGATCCCAATCGCGCTCGGTTATCCAGCTATCGCGGAACAGCTTAATCAAACGCTCTTTTTCGCTGTAGCCAAAACGCTCGGTGAGTTTATTTTCAAGGGTACATTGGTCGATAACGCCGTTACCGCCTTGACCCATCATCCAAAACTCTTGTACTAACCAGTTGCCGAGGTTGGTACCTTTGAGGTCAACCTTATTGCCACTGGCTTTTACCCACTTGTTCCCGTCGGTACGCAACAGGGTTAAGCCTTCGCTTGGGGCAGACGATGACGAGGAGCTGCTGCTCACCACAGAGCTGGATGAACTGGAACTCACTTCACTGCTGGCCGAACTTTTACTACCGCCAGAAGACGACCCGCCGCCACAGGCGACCAAGCCGAGAATACTTGCCGATGTAATAAGACTGAGTGCGCTCAGCCGTAGGCCGCGCGTGGTTATGTTATGCATGGTGAATACTCCGCTTTTATCGTTATTGCCTTAGGAGCGTGCATTCTTCCACTACAGCAGAAAAGCTTGCGCCCGAGTAAACGTATTCGAACCCAGAATGCGAAGGTGGGAATTGGCACTGCGTTTGAGTGGGTTTATTCGAACGTGTTTGCGGGAGTCTGGGGCGACCAGAGAAGCGCCTAAAAACCGCGTAGATACTGGCTTAGGCGATGGGTCAGGGGGGCAAATTAGACGTTTAGTCGTTCACACCACACATCTTAAATAGACTGCTGGTGGCTGTGGCAGAAAACGCCTCAAAACCACGTTTTTCAATGTAACTCTTATTTGCTTTAATAGAGGTTTGGGTTTTTAGCTCAATAAACTGCAGAACATAGGCCTCTTTCCGATTGGCTTTTTCACCGGCGGCAATCGCCAAGGCTTTGCTGCTCTCTGCCAGTTTTTTCAGCTTGGCTATGTCGTCTTTGTGTTTGTCGGCGGCAGTTTCTAATAATTCAATTTGTGCTCTTGCATCGCTGGTACACATGACATGGCGAAAGAACGCCATTTCATCGCTTGAAAGGGTGATTGTTTCGGCCGTGGCTATCAGCGGTAGGGAAAGACACAATGCAAAACAGAGCTTGGAGATTAGATACATGTTGAACTCGTTGATGGTAGGTTGGGAATGCGCGGCGGCGTCTAGCAAATGTTAAATCAGCTCTTCCACTGCTTTCTTTGCATGAATTTCCGTTGTGTCATACAAAGGTACGTTGGTGTCTGATTGTTTAACGAGCATGCTTATTTCAGTGCAGCCAAGAATTATGGCTTCAGCGCCATTGAGAGATAGCTCACTCATAATTCTGAGGTATTCATGCTTTGAGGTTAATTCAATTTTGCCAAGGCATAACTCGTTGTAGATGACGTTGTGTACGATTTTTCTGTCATCGGTATTGGGAGTAATAACCTTAAGCCCGTATTTGTCTTCTAACCGGCCTTTATAGAAATCTTGCTCCATGGTGAATGCCGTGCCGAGTAAACCGACCATTTTAATGCCATCGCCAATCAGCCTCTCTGCCGTTGCATCCGCTATGTGAAGAATAGGTATGCTGATCGCTTGCTCAATTTGGGGCGCTACTTTGTGCATGGTGTTTGTGCAAATGAGTAGGAAATCTGCACCGGCGGCCTCAATGCTTTTTGCGGCTTCCGCCAATATAAGTGCAGTGCCTTCCCAATCGCCTTGGTGCTGTAATTTTTCTATAGGCCCAAAGTCCACACTCACCATCGCAATTTGCGCAGAGTGCAAACCGCCCAGTTTATTTTTAACGCCTTCGTTTATTGCTCTGTAGTAACCAACAGTGCTTTCCCAGCTCATTCCACCTAATAGTCCTACGGTTTTCATTTTTTCTCCTTTTCGTATTCTCAAGCTCGTTGATTTGTAGGTTGGAAAAGCCGCAGGTGCCTTCCGACAATTATTAATAGTTCTTGCGCAATGTTGGAAATGTATTTGTGTCGGAAGACGCTTCGCTTTTCCAACCTACGTGAGCTGCAGGGCGCCAGCTTGAGAGAGATAGATTATTAGGCGTCATCTTCTACTTTCGGTACCGGAGGCAGTACAACAATTAAAAATGTTGCTATTGGACCAACAAAGAGCGATCCGAACCACCAGCCTAAGCCACTGCGACCTTTTGATTGCGCGAGCCCTGCATTTATGAGCGATAGAGTTCCTAATACCAATAAAATATTCTGCTTTCAATTGCGCTTTCTCGTTATGGGGTTAAATATTTAATTTTATGTTTATTCTTGCTTTCTCAAGCAGGAGCCTGGGATTGAGGAGATGCTCGTTGATATGTAGGTTGGAAAAGCCGAAGGCGCCTTCTGACAATTATTAATAATATTCGCTAAGCTTGGTGAATAAAAATTGGTATATCTTCGTTTTTAACAACTTCATATTTATCTGTGAAGGTTATTTTTGAATGTAGAATTGTGACCTCAGACTTATATGAACATAGATATTTGGCAACATCTTCTATTTCAAGATGACATCTTGGCCCTAGGATAACTTCCTTAAGATCAAAATTACCTTCAAAATTAGTAAAATATAATCCTGAGAGGCCTTTTGTTTCTAAGGGCACAAATACTCTAACCTCGTTTTCATAATCCCATTTAATGTACTTCGTACGCATTAAATTTTCGATAACGTCTTCGGTGAGTCCGCCAAGCTTAATTTCCATATCTATTTTTTTTACAATTTTTTCGGGAAAATATAAAACTTCTTTGATGTGTGAATCATCAACATCGAAACCTAGGCAAATTCCTTTATGCTTATCTCCGTAATGTGCCCACAGCAAAGGATTATTCCAGTCTTTCGAAAAGCTTATAAGTCCAAAATTTTTTGCCACGGCATCTCTTCCTGCCTTGAAAGCAGTTTGGAATTCCTTGTCAGACAGATCAACCCCAAGAAACTCGAAAGGATCATTTAGCTCGTCGAATAAAGAAATCTTGAGGCGTTCATTTATAATGTTTGAAAGCGCATATTCTTGTGCAGTGTAATAATAGACCCGCATGTTTTGTTGCCTATGTTTTTATTAATCAGCCCCTGACTATATCTCCCCCAACCCCAAAATCCAACCATCCCAAAAAAAACGCCAGCACATTTCTGTACTGGCTTTAAGTAATTAGCTGCAATCGGCTTTTCAATGCATATCCCAAGGCTGGCTTTCAGGATTACTAAGATCGCGACTGCCATGAATTACGGCGATAATATCGATGCGAGTTTCGGTTACCAACCAATAAATAATGCGGTAATTCTGAAAAATAACTTCGCGTATATCTTCGCGCTCTGCTTCGGGCACGACACGCCCGCTTAGTGGAAAGGCTTCTAATCGATCTGCGGAATCAATAATTTGCTGAACAAAACGCTCGGCATAAATTGGCGCATCTTGATGAATGTAATCGTAAATAGCGTCAAGCGCCGCTTGGGCTCTGAGTGTCCAATTAACGCTTATCATTCTGATAGCGCTTCTTCATATCGGCATGGGAAACAACGCGGCCTGCGAGCGAATCTTGCATACCTAATTCAATTTGTTGGCGCACATAGAGTGTGTAGAGAGAATCATTTAATTGATAGCGTATATCGTTAAGCGTGGCATTGTCTGGCAATGAATCGAGTAATTGCCTAACTTGTTCTTTTGCGGTTTGCATAACGAAACTCCTATGAGATGACTTTTTAGCCGATTTGGACTGCCTTATCGGCCTGCGTCAAATAATAAGCTGGCAATCAACTCAAGTACATCTATGGCTCAAAAATAAACCCGCCCCCAAAAACAAAAAAGCCAGCACATTTCTGTACTGGCTTTTCGCTTTCTTAAATCAACTTACATCTTACTGCGCATTCAACTGCCACCAGTTGATATTCCAGCCGCCTTTTCTCACAAAAATAGAAAGGTCTTGTTGGCCGGCTTGTAGATTTACGGTGATGCTAACCGTTTGCCAGTTTTGCCAGCCGCCGGT
>CAZZEV010000181.1:0-6258 GCA_964653305.1 uncultured Cellvibrionaceae bacterium
ATCAAGGTTAAGAGCGAGCCATCTGCACCGGCTTTGTTGATACCGTACATGGGGTTGTGGGGGTTGTTGCCAGTGTCGTTTTCAGAGCGCGCGGCAATCACGGCGCCATTGGTGCCGGCGCTGGTAGTAACGCTTACGCGGGTTTTAATACCGCGCAACATGGCGCTATCGGCATGGAAGGCGAGGCCGAGTGTCTGATCAATAAAGTTGGTGGTAGAGGATGCTGGCGTCATGGCCGCAGGTAGGCCTTGTTTGCTGTAACCCGCTGCGCTTAGCAAATCCAACTGGCCACCTTTTTGGCCGACCAACACATTAGAACCGGCGATATTGGCGCCGCCCGCTAGATCGAAACAAATAAACGGAATCTTGCCTGCACCTTGAGAGGCAATACCGCATTGCGCACGTTTGTCGGCAATATCCGCTGAAAGGCTGGCCATGGCCGAGGGTGAAAGCAAACTAAACAGTGAGCCTCCTGCAAGGGTAATTCCGCCGGTTCTGAAGCCTTGAGCAATGAGTTCGCGGCGCGTCATGGGGCGGCGATGGCTGTTGAGTAGCAGCGGTGCATCTGGGTGGAGTGGAGCTTTGTATTTGGCCATGTCGTAACCTGCTATCAGCGGTTGGTGTTCATTCGTTTCGGTTTCACTAAATTCTTCGAGAGGTAGCATAACCCCCTCCCAGCCTCCCCCTTGAAAAGCGGGGAGGGGCTGACTCCCTGTTTGCGGAGTACAGCTAAGGCGCGTATCAATTACTGCAACAACATCGCTGCACTGCCCATCGCCGCCGAACAGGTGGCTTTGACAGTGGTGAGTGTGCGGTCTGCGGCGCAGCTATTGCTGTTGGCGCAGGCCGTCATGGTGTCGATCAGTTTGTTCAGCTCAGCGCGCAGTTCAGCGGGATTCGCTTGCGTGCTCAGCGCAGTACCATTAATTTCCGCAGCGACTAAACGTTTCAGCAGCGGCTCGATAATTTGTGTGCGGCTACTTGGGCTAAACGCCGTGGCAGGCGGAAGTGCAAAGTTAAAGCCCGCAAAATAGCTATCGCGCAGGGTGTTAGGTGCGCTGCTCGTACCAACCAAAGCATTGCAATAGGCCACCGCAAGCTGAGTTATACCCATTTGCTGCGCCGCCAAGAAACCATCGAGATTGGCGAGTGTTGGCAATTGTTGCTGCACTTTGGTGTAGGTGGTTTTAACGCTGGTGTTGGATTGTGATATCCCTGTCATGGCGGATAGCGCGGCATTGATTTCCGCAAAACGGTGTAGGCCAATAAGCGGCTGATTCGGGATGTCAGCCGGTGTTGCTGCGGGTGGTACTACAGGCGCGGTGCGCGCAAAGCTCTTGTCAGCAATTTGGTCAAAGGTAAGGAAGAACTGGTCTTGATCTGGCCCACCTTTTAGCTCAATCACTGTACCCAAGGGCGATAGCGCTTGGCGGCCGCCAACCATAGCGTTGGAGTTGAGTGAGGTATTGAGGTTAGCAAAGACTTGGCCTGTTGCGGCTTCCTCACCATTCACACCAATGCGTATGCCTTTAAGCGGGATATCAGAATTGATAGGTGTTCCTTTGAGATTGGTAAAGAAGGGGCTGGCAAACAGGTAGCCATAATCATCAAACTGTTGTACTTCAAATACCAAGTAGCTGTCAGGTGTGCCGATCAAGCTGGAGATATTGAACAGCAAGAGATATTTGGCGCCTACCCCAACTTTATAGTTGGCCTTGATATCTTCAGCGGTCATTGCTCGTTTGTGGATACCCAAGAAGCGGATATTGCCTTGCCATTGGGTGCGCATGTCGCCGCTCACTTCGTTACCCAGCGCCAGTGCATAGCTACTGTCCCAATCTTTTAAGACGGCGCCTTTGCTGGGGTCGGCATCGCCGGTGAATTCACCATTCACGTAAATGCGGCGACCGTTGGTTTGGTCGTAGGTGACAACGACATGTTGCAAAGTGGCTTGCAATCGTTGGTCTGCGTCTTTGGTGTGCAACTCTCTCAAGCCGTTGCCATCGCTTTTGTCGGTACGGTTCAAAAAGCTGTAGTTGTACTCATATTGCCCAAGGCTGAAATTGCGCTCCATAGCACTGCCTGAGTAGGTGACTATGCGCGCGGGGTTGTTGTCGTTGGCGCCTTGGGTCACGTTGTCTGGAATTACCCAGGTTTCAATACTGTATTCGCCAGAGGCGCGAATCAAATCGAAAAACTTGCGGCTGGTTGCGGTCGTCGCTTGGGCGCGGCCGGTATCTTTTACTTTAATACCCCATGCGCTGCTCCAGCCCACATTGCCCATTAAGTTCAGATGGGCGGCGGGTTCAACACCGCTGGTGTCGTAGGCGATGCTGCCTTTGCCAGATTTGAACTCATATTTGGCGATTAGGTTGGCATCTACACGGCCACCGCTGGTGAGTACAAAAGCATCACCCAGACCAACGGTTTTACTAATCACCAGTTTGGGGTCGACTTCTACGGGAAGTATGGAGTTAGCAAACGCGGTGATTTTTGCTTCCATTTCGGCGGCGTTAGCGGCGCAATCACTCCAGCAGTTGTGTGAATCTGCACGTAAGCGTTGCACAAATCGCGACTGGCCTGGGTTGTCTAAGCGAATTTTGGTTTTTGAAGCATCGTAGGCAATCGCAAGATTTGCATCGTAGATGCTCTGGTAACTGGGATTGCTCTGCGAGATTTGGCTATCAAACTGGGCAAAGTAAGGTTGTTGCTTTGTGACCGCTGTTTCTGAGTGGCAGCGTGAGCAATATTCGGTGAGTACTGGGTAAACCGTTTTGGCAAAGTTATCGGGATTTTTAGGGTCCTTGGGGTCTTTGGGGAAGGTCTTGCTGTTGGCGACATCTTTTTCGGGCGGCGCAATCAATGCAACGCTGTTGGCGGTGGTAGTAACCGGGCCCGCCCAATTGTTAATCCAGCTCACCAAGGTGTCGCCGCAGGCGGCGGCGTTGGCTAACCAGCAGTTATGACCTTTAGAGACTTTATCCACAATTACGGATTGTGATGGGTTGGACAGGGTAACTAACCCATTGCTCACTAGGGCTTCATAGGCCAAGTTGATATCGTCGGCACGCGCAAAACGGGGTGCCTGCCCTGTCGCATTGTGGCAGCCGCCGCAGCGGTCTTCACGGGCGATATTGATCCATAAAGTGGTTTGAAATTTGAGGATATCGGGGTTGCTGGCAGGCTTTTGGCCCTTGTAGGTAAAGCTGTCGGGGCTGGTGGTGCCTGTGCTGGTATCCGGATTGGTAGTGGTTTTGGCGGCGCTGCCAGAGCCACAGCCGGTGATCAATAAACTGGCGGATAACGTAAGCGTTAGGGCGACGAGTTTCAGTGTGGCTAGCTTTAATTGGAGTGTTTTCATCTTCGCTTACTCGCCTTTGCAGTAGTCGGCAGTGTCGATAAACACCTGCTTAAGTTTGTAGCCACTGGTGGCAAAATTGGCAGTAATTGCATCAACTTTGGTGCGATCTGCCGCATCAGCGGGCTTGCGTAAACACACGTGTTTAAATACTTTCTCAACTTGGCAGCTGGCAAAGGCTTTGCTGTAGGCCAGCTCCATGCCCATGCTCTTTGCACCTGCGCCCTTGCCGCTTAAGCTTGAGCTCCAACCTAAATTACTGTTGATCCCTTCGCGCCAATAGTTCTGCCAGTCATCATTAGCAGTTACATAGCCATAGGGGAAAGTAGTGCTATTTTGCAGGTATTTTTTCTCTACACGGCTGCCAGTGGTGGCATCGTTCACACCCTCAGCGTTGTAATGGATGGCCCCATTCAGGGCATCTGGGTCGCTGGCGCTATCAAATTCATAGTCGTAATAGGCGTAGGCTTTGGTGAGTGGATCCATACCGTTGTGACAGCCGATACATCCGTTGAGGAATACGCGGCTATCGCCACCGGGGCTGCGGCTGACATCTTGGCGAATAAAATCCGGCACGCGGGTAATGTCATGCACCTGTTCAAGATCGCGGCAGAGGTGATTCATGAGCGTAAATCGGAACATAGCGCGGTTGGTACCGGCGATAAAAAATGCCTTAGCAGCGGCGCGGCTGGTAATCACACCAGAGGTGGCTTCCGCCGGTAAGCCATTTAAGGTTGATTGTTTAACCGCGATAAATTTGGTGGGGTCTTTGAGTTCTACGCCCTGATCTTCAATGGCCTGATAGTGGTTGTTGTTGCTGTTGGAGTAGGCAGGCAGGCCGAGATTGGGGCTGGCGATGTAAGTGATATCGTCGTACAAGAGCTTGCGGAAGTCGGCATTGTCGCGCACCAAGCCAATCACGGTAGCGGTGTAGTCGTTCAGTGGGGCGAACACTGTCTGCTCGCGGTTGGTCCAGGGCGTGGCCATGTTTTTTAGGACTACGCTGTAGAAGGCTTCATTGTTCATGGCCAATTGCACGGCTTGATCTTTTTGGCCTGCATCCAAGAAAGCCGCCATTTGCAGCAGTACAGTTTCGCTAGGTGGAACCCCTGCAACTCGCTTGTGGATTTGCAGCGCCTGTTCGCGCGAGCCTGCTTGAGCGCCAGTGGCGAGTAAGCAGGCACTTACACACGCGATGCCCATGCAAAAGGAGCGAAAGTAAGTGCGTTTAGACATCAGCCATGTGGGAATGGCTGCATTGAGGGCGTTGGTGATAATTAAAAGGGTCACGGCTGCTCCCGAAGCTATGCTAGTCATCAAACAATAAAATTCTGGAGTGATTATAGGCTCCAGATTTTGCGAAACCTGTGCCTCGCTCGCAAATAATGCTGACTACTCAATCACATAATCGAGAAAGCTTGGTGAATATGTGAAGTCCGTAGCAAAGGATTTTTAGCATTTGCCAAATCGCCTATTAAATCGTGATTAAATCGAGAGAATGACCTATACACTTCACTGACAATGAAGCTTGCTCGTTGCAGCGCCCTTTTTTCCTCCACGGTAAGTTCACAGTAGTTAAGGCAGTTTGCTTATGTTGCGACCACAAACCTCAAACTTGGCCAGCAAAGCCCGTCTGAACGCCTTTGTTGTTGGCGCGCTTTTCCTTTTGCTTAGTGCTTGTGGCGGCGGTGGTACCAGTACGACCCCTAGCAGTGGCCAGCAGCCAGATCCGGTCGCGGTGGATTTACCCATCGCCTACATCAAACGCCCTATTCCTGTGGATGAAGACGGTGTACCCGTGTTTCCAGAGTTGTTAGACCCCAAAGCCTTTAATCCGGGGGCTACTGTTTATCTCAAAGATCGCGCTACGGCGACTACCGCGGCGATTAATATTAGTGCGGCGGCCTTTGACCAAGGCGCCTTGTACGATGTAAAGGACTTAAGCGTAAGTGCCGATGGCAAAAAATTGTTGTTTGCCATGCACCCACCTATGTTAGAAAACGTCACACCCGCGAACCAACCCAAGTGGCAAATATGGGAATACACCCTTTCCACCAAAGTACTGCGTCCGATCATCACCTCCACGATTGTGGCGCAGCAGGGCGATGATGTAAGCCCGCGTTATTTACCCGATGGCCGCATTCTGTTTAGTTCAACCCGCCAAGTTCGCAGCAAAGCCATCTTGCTGGATGATGGCGGCGGCAAACCCCAGTTTTTGGCCTTAGAAGAGGGAGGTAATGAAACGGCATTTGTACTCCATACCATGAAAGACGATGGCACCGACATTCAGCAGATCACCTACAACCAGAGTCATGATCTGCAACCGACAGTGCTGCAAAACGGCAAGGTGCTCTACACCCACTGGGATCAGTTCGCAACGAATAAACTCAGCTTTTACACCGCCAATCCCGATGGTACTCAGGTTGAGCGGCATTACGGCTATTTCAGTATGAATATAGCGCCAGCGGCCAATACGCCTAGAAATCGCCTCTTTCGCCCGCAAGAAATGCCGGATGGGCGCATAGTCGCTATTCTTAAGCCGGATGGCGCATTGCTTGGTGGCGATATGGTCGCCATAGATACCAAGCACTTTTTTGAAAATGATCTGCAAATTCCGGCAGGTGGTGGGGCTGGCACGACTGCGCAAAATCCCATCTCGATTCTGCCTATTAACATCAAGATTGGTGCGACTGAGTTTTCTCAACACGGACGCTATTCCGCACTGACACCGCTCTACGACGGCACCAATCGATTGTTGGTGAGCTGGAGCGAATGCCGCTTAATTGAACCCGTCGCAAAACGCCTAGTGCCCTGCACACCTACCTGGTTGGCAACCGCAGGCGTTACAGAGGCCGCGCCGATTTATGGTATTTGGGTTTACAACATCACCGCCCAAACCC
>CAZZEV010000182.1:0-6251 GCA_964653305.1 uncultured Cellvibrionaceae bacterium
ACCTTACGCAAAGCCTCACAAAACTGGACTGGACTCGCTGGATTGCTGCGCTCATCCAACTTTTCACCGTCATTAAGTAGCGCCAAACGCTGCTGTAAAGCCCAAAGCTGTTCGGCGTAAAACCCCTCTGCTCGATGAGTAATAGACGTAATAGCGATGGTTTCTTCAAGATCTGAATGCTCAACTAAAGACAGCATGTCACCGGTAAAGCGCTCCTCACCGGTCAGGGTATTAAGAGTCTTATTCTTAAATTTTACAAAACCATTGCCTAAATGCTGGCAAAACTCCTGCTCCGCTGGTTGTTGCACAGCAGCGATTAGGTTTTGAACTTCAAATAGCGCCAGTTGATCTTTGTTTGATTTAGCCTGCTCAGCGTGCTCTAAAATCTCTTTACACCACTGACGCCAAAAATTAGGGAATACACGATAGGCAAAGCCGCGCGTCAAATCGCGACAATGTTTGAGGTGTTGAATCACAATTTGCTCAGACATAGGAGCAAGACCAGGACTCAAACGTTTATTGGCATCGGCGCCAAAAGACCCTAAATTCTGCATATTTTTTCCTGCATTTATATCCATAACCTTCATAAATCCAAATCATCCCGCTAAGAGTTGAAGTCCTTTTATTATTGCCATTAGACTACTATTTGATCGACTGATCCCAGCCATTTCTCGCACCTAAAGTTACACATGCTAATTCTAGCAGCTTCTGCCAGCTTGGCTACAAATTGAGTAGTGCGTCACCTAAATCAGCGCAAATAGTTCCGTTTTTAGTTGCAATCACATTTGAATTCTACAATTCCCCTGCGAGTACGCCGCACCAAAAAAAACCACGCCTTCACTCTTATGCACCACCGAAACGCACCAGATAAGCACATTTGAACTTATCAGTAACATGGCGAACAGCAATAGCAGGCTTGAATGCAAGTTGGTATCCATCTTGCTAAAACCATACCGTTAAGAGAAATACCTGATCCGCACTCTGAGTGGTTTAGCATATTCGACGCTTCACAATAGAAAGCTAGGGTTCCGACTCCCTCTTTAAGAGAGTGGACGTGACTGGTCCGAGAGCTTTCGACCCCAAGGGCGCAAGCTATTGAGGTTACACGGCGGGATAAAAGCCCGGGAGATAGATGGCCTAAAAACCTGTTATCAATACTATAGATGCGTATTCACATCTAAGACTTGTACAGATTTTAACCGCCAGAGTGCTCTCAGCTTTACAAATGTTCAGTACGACTGAGCCCCAATAAAAGCCCTGTAATCCAAACCCCTGGAGGTTTACCATGCTATCCGCCGCCCGCACCAAACGCCTATTAGGCAAAACTCTTTTAGCGTCAACATTGGTTTTCACCTCTGCGCTCGCCTCGGCAAAACCGTTTAACGTCTGCTGGTCCATCTATGTAGGTTGGATGCCCTGGGGTTACTCTGCCGAACAAAAAATTGTCGATAAATGGGCAAAAAAGTACGGGATCGAAATCAAGGTTACACAAATTAACGATTACGTTGAGTCCATCAACCAATATACCGCCGGTCAATTTGATGCCTGCGCTATGACTAATATGGATGCTCTAACAATTCCAGCAGCAGGCGGCGTTGATAGTACAGCCTTAATCGTGGGCGACTTCTCTAATGGTAATGACGCGGTCATCCTCAAAGGAGATAAGAAAACCCTTAAAGACATCAAAGGCCAAAACGTTAACTTAGTTGAGTTGAGTGTTTCTCACTATTTGTTAGCGCGCGCACTCGAAAGCGTAAAACTTAAAGAGTCTGACGTAAAAGTGGTGAATACCTCTGACGCCGATATGGTTGCCGTCTACGGTACCAAAGGCGTAACAGCGGTAACGACTTGGAATCCTCTCGTTGGCGAAATCATGGCACAACCCAACAGCACTAAAGTGTTCGATTCCGCACAAATCCCCGGTGAAATCATGGATTTGTTTGTGGTGAACACGGCAACGCTAAAAGCGAATCCAGCCCTTGGTAAAGCACTGGTTGGTGCATGGTACGAAATCATGACTACCATGAGCGCACAAGATGCCAAAGGTATAGCCGCACGCACAGCCATGGCGAAAGCCTCTAGCACTGACCTCGCCGGTTTCGAATCACAACTTAAAACCACCAAAATGTTTTACACCCCAGCATCAGCCGTTGAGTTCGCAAAAAGCGATGCCCTCTTAGCGACCATGAAAAAAGTTGCTGAATTCTCTTTCTCCCACGGTCTCTTAGGTGAAAAAGCCAAAGACGCAGCCAGCATTGGTGTTGAAGGCCCCAAAGGCGTTTACGGTGACAGCAAAAACGTGAAGCTGCGTTTTGATACCACTTATATGCAAATGGCGGCGGACAATAAGCTCTAAGTACAAAAATTTAGGTGCGAGTTATTTTACTCGCACCTTTTAGCCCCTGTACCTTGAAAAGAAATCACGTACCACGCCCACAATAAAAATTATTACCCTAACGGGATGTATTTATGAAACGGCTTATTAATCTAACGCCTACCAAACCCACACGCTGGCTACTCGGCGTTTTGCCATTCGCGCTTATTATTTTAATTTATATCTTTGCGTCCGATGCCCGATTAGCTGAAAACTCGAGCGACAAATTACTCCCTAGCTTTGGGCAAATGGGCGAAACCATTCACACCTACGTGCTGGAACCCAGTAAACGTACCGGTGAATATTTGTTTTGGGTAGACACCTACAGCAGCTTAAAACGTTTATTGCTGGGCATAACCATAGCGGCACTCATTGGTTTTACGTTTGGATTACTCACCGGTGCGATTCCAACTTTTTACGCGCCCGTTGCCCCACTACTTACGGTCATTTCACTCGTGCCGCCCATGGCGCTGTTGCCGATTTTATTTATTGTATTTGGATTAGATGAGTTATCTAAAGTTGCACTCATTGTGATTGGCGTAGCGCCGTTTATTGCACGCGATATGCAACGGTGTACGCAGGAAATTCCGCACGAACAAATCGTCAAAGCGCAAACATTAGGCGCATCCACTTGGCAAATTTTAGTGCGTGTTTTAATTCCACAGCTGTTACCACGTTTAATTCACGCGGTGCGTTTATCGCTCGGTGCAGGCTGGTTATTTTTAATTGCCGCTGAAGCGATTGCCTCTACTGATGGCCTTGGCTACCGTATATTTTTAGTCCGCCGCTACATGTCGATGGATGTTATTTTGCCATACGTTGCGTGGATAACTCTGCTCGCGTTTGTGCTGGATTGGCTGTTGATTAAAACCAGCCATAAATGTTTTCCCTGGCACTATCAAAAAACGCAATAAGGAATACCTATGACAGATACGACCCAAAACACACCCTTGATAACCGCCAAAAATCTTTGGAAAAAATACGGCAACAATGTCGTCTTAGAACGGATGAATATCAGTGTAAATGCCGGTGAATTTATCACCATGGTTGGCACTTCTGGCTGCGGCAAAAGTACTTTTTTAAAAATGCTCTTAGGGATGGAGGAACCCACCTCTGGTGAACTGCTGTTGGATGGCAAACCCATTCCCAACGAGCCCGATCAATCGCGCGGCATTGTGTTTCAACAATACTCGGTATTTCCGCATTTAACCGTATTAGAAAATGTGATTATCGCCCGCGAATTTGAACACTCGCCCTTGATAGGAAAATTGTTCGGCGGCAAAAAACAAAAAGTTATCGAAGAAGCAAAAGCGCTGCTCGACTCAGTTGGCCTAACGCCAGCCTTGGAAAAATATCCACACGAATTATCCGGCGGAATGAAACAACGCTTGGCGATTGCACAGGCTTTAATTCGTCAACCTAGAATTTTATTGCTCGACGAACCTTTCGGCGCACTAGACCCCGGCATTCGCGCCGATATGCATCAATTAATTTTAAAGCTCTGGCGCGAACACAATCTCACCGTATTTATGGTTACCCACGATTTAAGCGAAGGTTTTTATTTAGGTACACGCTTATGGGTATTCGATAAATTGCGACGCGACCCGCACTCCCCCGAAGCCTTTGGCGCAAATATTACTTACGACTTACCGGTTACCCGAAAGAGCACTGAAGTACCGCCAGAAATAAAAGCAGCAGAGATCGCATTATGAGTAAGACCTTTTACACAACAACCATTCCAGGCAATGGCCACTGGTCACTGGAGGTTCGCCGCGGCACTTTCATGAAAATTACTGATATTGAAGGCGGCGCCAACGTCGGAATGCTGTTTTATAACCCGCGTAATTTATTGGAGCGCTACAACGCACCAGACACCTTGAAATGCCAGCACACTTTTAAATTACAGCGAGGCAACTGTTTGTATTCAGATATGGGCAGAATATTTGCGTCTATAACGGAAGATTACTCAGCCAATAGCGAAGGTAATTGGCACGATACTGTTTGTGGCAACAGCAACGCCGATCAAATCGAAACACAATTTGGTAAACGCAATTACCAAAGAGATCGCAACAACTGGCTGCAAAATGGCAGCGATGCATTTTTAGTAGAATTAGCTAAGTACGGTTTAGGCCGTGCGGATATGGCATCCAACATAAACTGGTTTAGCAAAGTCATTGCAGACGACAATGGAAATATAAAGCTCGACACCAAAAATCAAGCTGCAGGCAATTCGGTAACTTTGCGTTTCGAAATGGATACCTTGGTGTTATTGCACACATGCCCTCATCCATTAACGAAAGCTGAGGCCTATCCATTTAAACCCGTGCAAATTGAATTGGGTGAAGCAGAACCTGTTAGCGATGATGACTACTGCAAGAACTTCCGCCCTGAGAACCAACGCGGGTTTCAAAATAATGCACTCTATTATCTTGCTGCGAAATGATGGTGAACACTATGTCTCTTATTGAAAGCAACCTGAATCCCGAAAAAACTACCGCACGCCATTATGTTGCGGCAGGCGATTATTTTTTGGGTGAAATAAAACAAGGCCAAACCTTTAGAATTGTAGATTTGGAAGGCAACCAAGCGGCAGACGTTTTATTTTACAACGCCAAAGACCCCAGCGAACGTTACAGTGCAATGGATACCATTCGCAGTCAAGGTAATCTGTATTTGAGCGCAGGCACCAAATTAATGTCCAACGCTAACCGCGAGTTATTGGAAATTGTTGCTGACACCTGTGGTCGTCACGATACGCTCGGCGGCGCCTGCGCAACTGAAAGCAATACCGTTCGTTACAGTTTAGAGAAACGCTGCATGCACGCTTGCCGGGATAGCTGGATGCTCGCCGTTGGCGAACACCCAGAGTTTGGCATTAGCAAACGCGATATTACCCACAACATTAATTTCTTTATGAACGTGCCGGTTACCAGCGAAGGTGGATTAACCTTTGAAGATGGTATTTCTGCACCGGGTAAATACGTAGAACTTAAAGCAAAAATGGATATCGTTATGCTGATTTCCAATTGCCCGCAATTAAATAATCCGTGTAATGGTTACAATCCAACACCGATTGAAGTTTTAGTTTGGAATTAAATCAATAACTATTCTTCAGTGGACGACCACTGTCGTAAAAACACCAGCAGGACGGCCTGCCGGAGCAACACATGTTTACCAAAGTATTAATTGCCAATCGCGGTGCCATAGCAACCCGCATCATCCGCACGTTAAAAAAACTGAATATAAAATCCGTTGCTGTTTACGCCGAATCCGATGCGGACAGTTTGCATGTGCGGCTTGCTGACGAGTCTTATTGCCTCGGCGAAGGTGCTGCTGCACAAACCTATCTCGATCGCAAAAAAATTATTGCTATTGCTCAAGAAACCGGTGCGCAAGCTATTCATCCTGGCTACGGATTTTTGAGCGAAAATGCTGGTTTCGTCGCCGAATGCGAAGCCGCAGGTTTGGTATTTATCGGCCCCACTGCCGAGCAAATGATTACCTTTGGTTTAAAACATAAAGCGCGCGAGCTGGCACAAGCCGCCCATGTGCCACTCTGCCCCGGTACTGATTTATTAAAAGATTTAGATGAAGCCGTGCAAGCCGCCGCAAGTATTGGCTACCCAGTTATGCTAAAAAGCACCGCCGGTGGTGGCGGTATTGGCATGCAGTTATGTAACAGCGAAGCAGAATTGGTTGGTGCCTTTGAAAGCGTAAAACGCTTAGGCAAAAATAACTTTGCGGATGACGGCGTATTTTTAGAAAAATTTATCGCTGCCGCACGCCACATTGAAGTGCAAGTATTTGGCGACGGTAAAGGAACAGCTGTTGCCATTGGTGAGCGCGATTGTTCCAGTCAGCGCCGCAATCAAAAAGT
>CAZZEV010000183.1:0-4248 GCA_964653305.1 uncultured Cellvibrionaceae bacterium
GCTAAAAAATCCACAAAGTCATAGGCATCTTTACCAAGAGCACCATGCATTTGTGGATAAGGTTTTGCTTGAAAGAACGAACGTTGATTTGGCAGAGATGTGGGATGTAATAACACCCCTGCACGCCGGGTGAGAAAGAGCGGAGAAACATTTACAGCATTGTTTGGCATCTGCGCCCTATCCTTCTAGAGTGGAAATTAACGATTTTAGTCGCGGTATTTATTGCTCATGACCTTGACGCATAACACCACCTGTTGCTGGATCGCCACCGCCAACACTGATAACCAAATTTAAATATTCAGGTTCGGGGACCCGAATCAAGTGATACAAATTTTTTAAATGTTGACGATACAAATATTCAAAATCGCTCACGCTTTGCGCGGGGTTGTAACCGCCAAACCACCAAAACCAATCTGAACCTTCACAGAGCGCCAATTGTTTTTCAATTTGCACCATTTCTGATTTGGTATATTTTTTTGTGGCGAGTGCGTGATCGGTTGCGAGTTTAGCTTCACACAACATATCCCAACCGCGATTTTTGTCTTTGTCACCGATCCAAGTTGAAAAGTTTCCATATACCCAGCTGCCCGCTACTACGTGCGGCATAGCAAGCGGCTCTGGTTTTTGCTTATCGAGCAATTCACTGTAGGTGGTTAATTCAAGCAGCGGGTGCTCGCCAATACGTTCATAAAGTTGCGCTAAAAAGTAGTAGGCATTTTCAGGGAAGTATTCCCACGCATTTTCACCATCCATAATCACGGAGATCACGGAGTTTTTAGGGTTATCACATGCATTGGCAATATTGACCATATGATTAATCAAATCACCTACAGCATCATCCGAATGCCATGTAGCGTATTTAAAACCTATTAAATCTGAAAGGCCGTCATCGCGAAAAAAACAATTCACTTTGTGTTCAGCAAATTGATAAGGACGATGTAAACAGGCTTTACGTTCGGCTATATCATCAGCAATAGTTTTGTTGTCAGCGTGACGCAGAGTGTTGTGCAACACCGAATCGCCCGTAGCTACCCAATCAAAGCCAGCTTCTTGCATTAATTTAAGTGTGTCATCGCTAACGCTACCTTCAGACGGCCAACAGCCGCGCGGCTTATGACCAAAATAATGTTCAAAGGTTTTAATACCTTGGGTTAAATGCCATTTGGAACGAACTTCACCACCTGCATAGCAGGTTGAATTTGGCAAGGTAACATCAGGCCACGCTTGGCGTGCAGTATTAATATCGAGTAACAAAGGCACAATCGGATGGGCATAAGGGCTCATGCACAATTCAATTTGGCCTTTGTCATAAAGGGCTTTGTAACGCGGGCCAATTGATGCGATTTCCTCACCAATTAATTTCACTAAATCCAAGCGATCTTGACGAGTAAAACCACGGCCTTTATTTTGCCATGCCTGCACGCGATAATCGCTGCGGCGCAAAGTTTCCGACAGCCAACTTAAGTGATACCAAAAACCTAAATCAATTAAAAACTGTTCATTGAGGTATTTGGCAATCGGCGATTCATCATTTAAAGCATCAGCAATATCGGCGAGTTCACGATAGATGGGGAAACGCTCGATCATACGCTGGCGATTTGCGCGTAAATATTTCTTGGCCAATATAATAAATTCTGGCGTTCCAGCTAAGGGTAAATTGGTGTCTACCATCGACCAGAGCACAGCATCTTTTATTTTTTCATTGAGCGAAAAGTAGTTAGAAATTTGTTGAGCATAATCATCTAACTGCTCAAGTAAAATAGGCGCGAAGTTAAACACTGCACGCGCTTTGGGTTGCGCTTCCAAATGCGCAACCATATCTACGTAATCCTTCAGTGCATGAAGATAAGTCCAGGGGAAATAATATTCCCCTGTCATTATGTTGCGATAATCTGGCTGGTGCATATGCCAAAGAAATACGACCTTCATTTTGCCATTAAAGGGCATGCGGATGATCCTCTTGCAACATTTCAGGCGTCACCAAAATCACGCCCTTAGGTGATACAAAGAAACGTCTGCGATCGTCTTCTTCGTTGTAACCAATGATGGTGCCCTCAGGAATTTTGCAACGGCGATCAATTAGAGCTTTGCGAATTTTGCAATTGCGCCCTACTTCAACACTCGGGAAAAGTACTGAGTCTTCAATGTCACAATAAGAGTGAACGCGAACGCGCGGGAACAACAACGAATGCTTAACCACTGAACCAGAAACAATACATCCACCGGCAATTAACGAATCTACTGCGTAACCACGACGCCCTTCATCATCAAATACAAATTTTGCTGGGGCTACTTGTTCTTGGTGAGTCCAAATGGGCCACTCAGCATCGTACAAATCCAACTCGGGAATAACAGCAGTCAATTCAAGGTTTGCTTCCCACAATGCATCAACAGTTCCAACATCGCGCCAATAGCCATCACCACCACTTATCGGGTCGCGAAATGGAAATGCACTTACGCGATGGGATTTAATCATTTCTGGGATAATATTTTTACCAAAGTCATGTTCAGAATCTGGATTTTTTTGATCCTTTAATAATTCGCTGAACAATACTTTTGTACTGAATACGTAGATGCCCATTGAAGCTAATGCCTTATCGGTTTTACCTGGCATAGGTTCTGGATTTTTTGGCTTCTCGGTAAATTTGATAATCCGGTTGTCTTTATCGATATCCATCACGCCGAATGCGTGCGCGATATCGAGCGGAACCTCAATACAGCCAACAGTGATATCAGCACCGCGTTCAACGTGTGCAGCAATCATGGTGCCGTAATCCATTTTGTAAATATGATCGCCAGCAAGGATCAATACATATTCAGGATTGTGGCGACGAATGATATCGAGGTTTTGCAATACAGCATCGGCTGTACCTACGTACCAAGATTCGTCCAATCTTTGTTGTGCGGGTAGCAATTCTACGAACTCACCCAACTCACCACCTAAGAAACCCCAACCGCGTTGAATATGACGATCGAGTGAATGAGACTTGTACTGAGTTAATACGCTAATCCGACGAATACCCGAGTTAACACAATTTGATAAAGGGAAATCGATAATGCGAAATTTTCCACCAAAATGTACAGCAGGTTTTGCGCGCCAATTCGTTAATTGATGGAGGCGAGAGCCGCGACCCCCAGCAAGAATAACGGCTAAGGTTTTTTGCGTTAAGCGGCTGACGAAGCGACCAGAGGTCTGGTTAGTACTCATTAAAACTCCTTTCTTCTTATTTCAGGATTGGGATTAGACAATAAATTGATTTCTCTTTTGTTACATTGAGCAATATCAATGCCAAGAGAAAAAATCCGTTTATAAATTGAGAGCGAAAAGCAAGATTTAGTTTGCCTTATGAAAGCTATACAAGTGTAGACTCAATACTGGCATCGAATCTGCAAATATTTAGTTTGTGTGGCATTATTTTTTACTCTACTTTGTGTCATAGCATTGAATTACTCTAACGCTAAGGTATGACGAGTTTGTGTAATTATCGCTCTAGACCAAAGAGTAAACTTGACTAAAAGCACATTAGTACAAACTTAAACGCCATCGATGAATGGCATTGATAAAAACCAGAAATAACGTCGATAAATAGTGGCGTTAAATCCCCTAAAAACAGGATATTTTTCATGCTCAGTGCCAAGCCAGCACAAGGTTTACCCAGTGAATTACTCCGTATTATTGCCGCTACTCATCACGATCCCTTCGAGGTACTCGGAAGGCACCCACTGCCCACTCCAACGACGACAGCAGATACCTGTATCAGGGTGTTTTTACCTGGGGCAAGCAATGCTGCACTTCATTTAGATGGTCAACGCATAGCCTTAGAGCGTATTGAGGGCACTGATTTTTTTGAATGGTTTGGCTTGGCTACGCAAATACCAGCCCACTATCAAGTAGAGTGGGCCGACCGCCACAATAATGTTCATACCGAATTTGACCCTTACAGTTTTGCACCACAATTGGGCGAATTGGATATGCACCTGTTCGGCGAGGGGCAACATTGGGATATATATCAAGTGCTTGGTGCACACCCCAAAACAGTGGACGGCATAGACGGTGTTTTGTTTGCAACATGGGCACCTAGCGCTGAACGCATCAGTATTGTGGGCGACTTTAACGATTGGGATGGTCGTCATCACCCCATGCGTGTGCGCGGCGGCAGCGGCTTGTGGGAAGTGTTTATTCCCGGTGTAAAAGCAGGCACCAACTACAAGTATGAAATTCGCAATCGCAATACCCATCAAGTCTTT
>CAZZEV010000183.1:4348-6250 GCA_964653305.1 uncultured Cellvibrionaceae bacterium
TATCAGACCACCGGTTACTATGCACCCACGAGCCGTTTTGGTTCACCCGATGAATTTCGCTACTTTGTTAACCATATGCACCAAAATGGAATAGGTATAATTCTGGATTGGGTGCCGGCCCACTTCCCAAAAGATGCCCATGCTCTTGCCCGATTTGATGGTACTGCACTTTATGAGCACGAAGATCCCCGTTTAGGCGAACACCGCGATTGGGGCACCTTGATTTACAACTACAGCCGTAATGAGGTGCGCAATTTCCTCTTAGCAAATGCCCTGTTTTGGTTAAAAGAATTTCATATCGACGGACTTCGCGTTGATGCTGTCGCGTCGATGTTGCACTTGGATTACTCACGCAATCACGGCGAGTGGATTCCAAATATTTACGGCGGCAATGAAAACCTTGAAGCCATGGCGTTCCTTGGACAATTAAACGTCTTGTGTCACGGTCAATGCCCAGGCGCTATCGTTGTGGCCGAAGAATCCACCGCGTGGCCCCAAGTCACTCGCCCAACCTATGTAGGCGGTTTGGGCTTCTCAATGAAGTGGAATATGGGTTGGATGCATGACACGCTTGATTACATCAGCAAAGACCCAATCTTCCGTCAGTACCATCACAACCAATTAACCTTTGGGATGATGTACGCATTCACCGAGAACTTCCAACTGCCCTTCTCACACGATGAAGTCGTACACGGGAAAGGCAGCATGATTGGTAAAATGCCGGGCGATGATTGGCAGAAATTTGCGAATTTGCGCTTACTGTACACCTATCTATACACCTACCCCGGCTCAAAATTATTGTTTATGGGTTGTGAGTTTGGTCAATGGAGCGAGTGGGCCCATGGCCGTTCACTGGATTGGCATTTGCTGGGCGATGGCAGTGGAGAAACCAATCCGCATATTGGCTTGCAAACGCTAGTGAAAGATTTAAATAAACTCTACACCACACTGCCTTCGCTTTATGAGCGTGGATTCCAGCACGATGGTTTTGAATGGGTAGATTGCCACGACTCAACGCAATCGGTGATTAGTTATTTACGTAAAAGCAGTGCAGGTTTCACCCTAGTAGTTTTGAATTTCACGCCAACACTGCGCGAAAATTATCGACTCGGCGTTCCCGTGGCAGGCAGATATCATGAAATATTTAACTCTGATTCTGCTTACTATTCAGGCAGCAATAAAGGCAACCCGTCCGAAATTCATACCGAACCTGTCAGTTGGATGGGGCATGCGCAATCTATGCAATTAACACTACCGCCACTAGGGGCGATTTTGTTGAAATGTGATTATTAAGGGATTTCGTCTGATGCAGAAAATTTTGTTTGCGACCAGTGAGGCGCACCCTCTAATTAAAACTGGCGGGCTGGCAGATGTTGCTTCCAGCTTGCCGCGTGCCCTCTTAAAACGTGGGCATGATATTAAAATTTTATTACCGGCTTACCCCAGTGTTTTGTTAAAAGCCAAAGAAGTGGGTACAAAAAAGGTCGGTGAATTAAATATTGTTGGTCAGTCCATTACTTTATGGCAAACCCGTTTACCGGGTTCACGCGTTAGCGTTATCTTAGTGGATATACCGCAATTCTCTGAAAGAGAAGGCAACCCCTACTGCGGTCCAGATGGCAATGATTGGAGCGATAATCACTGGCGCTTTTTCGTTTTTGCAAAAGCAGCAGAAGCGATTGCTCTCAATCAAGCCAACTTAAATTGGCAGCCAGACATTGTGCACTGCAATGATTGGCAAACCGGTTTAATTCCAGCGTTACTTGCACAAGCAGAACAGAAGCCCGCAACGGTTTTTACGATTCATAATTTAGCCTATCGCGGTTTATTTTCTTATCAAGTTTTTGCCGAGTTAGGTTTGCCGAATGACTATTGGCATCACGAAAAATTGGAATTTTACGG
>CAZZEV010000184.1:0-6220 GCA_964653305.1 uncultured Cellvibrionaceae bacterium
AGTCTCGAATTGTATGTAAATATTCTGCTTGTTGCTCATTGATATCGGTTTTTAATGCTAGCCCTACGAAACCTAAAATACCATTGAGTGGTGTGCGAATTTCATGACTGGTATTGGCTAAAAATTCTGATTTGATTCGGCTCGCTTCAATCGCCTCTTTGCGGGCAATGTCTAATTCAATGTTTTTAATTTCAATTGTTTCCAGGGTCTCAATCAAATCTTGCGTAGATTGCTCAATATGATTTTGCAAATCCTGCTGGGCATTTTCTAGTGATTCCGCCATGTTATTAGTCGCGTTAGCAAGGTAAACAAATTCGCGACTTTTTTGCGGGTTTACCCGAGTTTGTAATTTCCCTTGAGCGAGATGATTTATCACCTCTTTGATGTGATTAAGAGGGTCAGTAATGTTGCGAAATAAACGCGCCGCTAAAAATGCTGCCATCAATAGGCACGCTAGAGTAATGGCAATAGTAATTAAAATGGTTTGGTAATGAATCACCATATAGGGAGATGAGAGCATTTCTACTTCCACCCAGCCAATGGGATTCAACCCTTCTTTATTGACTATTGGGTGAGAAAATAAAATGGTACGGCGGGTTTCGCGGCGAACAGGTTCAAGGCTGTTGGGAGATAAGCCGGTATCGGTTGTGGGTAAAAACTCGGGGCCACTGTGAAAGGTTTCGCCCGTGTTATCGATACGTACATGCAATGCGCGAATGTAAGGGTCTTCCAGTGAGCCATCCAACAGCGCTTGTAAAAGTACATTATCATTTTGAATGATGGGTGTGTAAATCAATTGTGCCGTTTTGCGCGTCATGGCGCTGCCACGCATATCCACAAATTTAGACAGCTCATATAGGCAAAATGACACCAGTGACACGGAGAGTAGTAAAGCGATAGCAATCGCAGGTGCAAAAATCAATTGCCAGACATTATGTTTAAAGCTTTTGGATGCACTCGGCATATCAATAAATCCTTAAGAAATAGGATGTGGAATAGTGTGTGAATGCAGCGAATAAAGAGTGCTGCCCAAGTCATTGGGCGGTAGAATAGCCGCCCTTTGTCAGCCTGTGCAATCGCCATTTTTTGTTAGAGGTCATTATGGATTTTCCCACCATCGAAGCCTTTGTTGGCAATACACCACTGGTGCGCTTACAGCGCTTGCCGGGTGTGACCAGCAATACTATTTTGGTGAAATTAGAAGGTAATAATCCAGCTGGCTCTGTGAAGGATCGCCCCGCTATGTCCATGATTCAGCAAGCAGAAGCGCGTGGTGATATTAAGCCCGGCGACACCTTGATTGAAGCCACCAGTGGCAATACCGGCATAGCCTTAGCGATGGCTGCTGCGATTAAAGGCTACCGGATGATTCTTATCATGCCGGATAACAGCACTGCTGAGCGCAAAGCGGCTATGACGGCGTATGGCGCAGAATTAATTTTGGTAACCAAAGAGCAGGGCATGGAGGGCGCGCGCGATCTCGCTACTAAGATGCAGGCTGAAGGAAAAGGTAAAGTGCTGGATCAATTTGGTAATGGCGACAACCCGCTCGCACACTATAAAACCACCGGCCCAGAGATTTGGCAGCAAACGGGCGGTTTGATTACCCATTTTGTAAGCTCAATGGGTACCACGGGTACTATCATGGGCACATCGCGTTATTTAAAAGAAAAAAATCCTGACATCAAAATAATAGGGCTTCAGCCAGATGAGGGCGCCAGTATTCCTGGCATTCGCCGTTGGCCAGAAGCCTACCTACCTAAGATTTATGACAAAAGCCGTGTCGACGACATTGTCGGAATGTCGCAACAAGAAGCTGAACACACCATGCGTGAACTCGCTCGTAAAGAGGGTATTTTCTGCGGCGTGTCGTCTGGCGGATCAGTTGCGGCGGCCTTGCGTTTAAGTCAGCAGGTGGAAAATGCAGTCATAGTGGCCATTATTTGCGACCGCGGTGATAGATATTTATCGTCAGGATTATTTAATGGGTGAAGTATTGAACGATTAAGTAATGGCAAATAGGGTAAACAATAATTAATAGGAGATTTTTATGTCGGTCAAAGGTTTTTTTCTGGTCATTGCGGTACTCGTTTTACAGGCTTGTGGCGGGGGTGGCGGTAGTGCTGATGGGCTTACGCCACTTCCAACTTCTGTTTCATCCAGTTCAGCAGCGAATACGTCAAGTTCAACATCCAGCAAAAACACTGGGTCATCGAGCAGTATGCCTGCTGACTTCCCGGTTGGAACTGTGGATGCTCTGCCGGTGTTAAATCTTAAAACCGATGGCAGCGCACCGATTCTGTCAAAAGTGGATTACCTCAAGGGTAGTTTTAGTCTTGCAGAGGCCGGCGCCGCAGCTGTTGAAGGTACATTGGAGGTGCGTGGTCGCGGTAACTCAACTTGGGGATGGGTTAAAAAGCCTTATCATCTAAAACTTACCAACTCAACTGCCTTACTGGGTATGCCGAAAGGCAAAAACTGGGTGTTGCTGGCTAACTATGCCGATAAAACCCTTGTGCGTAACGATACAACCTTTATGTTTAGCCGCCGTCTAGGAATGGAGTACACGCCGCGCGCGCACTATGTTGAGCTAAATCTGAACGGTGTTTATCAAGGCGTTTATCAGCTTACTGAGCATATTCGCGTTGACGCTAATCGCGTCAATATTGCTGAAATGAAAGTTACCGACACCGATGCCGACAAAATTACCGGTGGTTATTTGATGGAAGTGGATTTCCGCCTCAACAAAAACTATTGCATTGGCAATACTTGGGATCCAGTTTGTGTAAACGGCGTAAACACCCAGCGCGAGATAGATTTTTGCATAGACTCCGAAAACGGTATGCAACCAGCGTGCTTGGCCAGCCCAGAGACTCTGCATGATGCGGCTTGGTCTGCACAGCGTGACTACATCGTTAAATATTATCGAGATATGGAAGCCGCGTTGTTTGGTAGCAACTTTGCCGATCCGACCACGGGTTACGCCGCTTATATCGATGTGGATTCGGTGGTGAATTATTATCTTGTCAACGAAGTCTTGAAGAATGTTGACGGTGCTGAAGCGAGCTTTTTCCTCTACAAAAAGCGAGGCGGTAAATTGTTTTTTGGGCCAGTATGGGATTTCGATTTAGCGCTGGGTAATGCCGGTTACAATCAGGCAAATATTGCGTCCGGCTGGTACATCCGAAATTATCCATGGTTCAAGCGTATGTTTGAGGATCCTGCTTTCGCCGCTAAGGTAAAAGCGCGTTGGAAAACGCTCAAAGAGGATGGAACGATTGATCAAATTGCTCAATATGCAGAAGCCCGTGCCACATGGTTGGATGCTCAACAAAAGAAAAACTATCAGTTATGGTCTATTAACGACTTTGCAGTTTGGATTCTACATCCGCCTTTGGGTACTTATGAGCTTGAAGTACAGGCACTGATTAATTGGCAGAAAGCCCGTATAGCGTGGTTGGATACTGAGTTTAACAAGTAGTTTTACGACACCCCCTTTGCCTAGGGGGTTTTATTTTCCGAATAGAGATTTTTAATGCCTAATCCCCCCAAAAAGCCTACGGGTAAACTCGGTCAAAAGCCGCGCTCAGCTAAAACCCATGACAAAAAAGCGGCGGACAAGCCTTTTGCTTTTGAAATGGAAGCAACCCCGCGCTTAAATCGCCCGCGCACCGAGAAAAAAGCCCAGCCAATGGACGATATGCGATTGGGTGAATTCACGATCGACCGTATGGGTCATGATGGCCGCGGGATTACCCAATGGAACGGCAAAACCTTATTTGTAGATGGCACACTTACCGGCGAGCGCATTAGCGCGCGTTTAGTACGCGATCACGCCCGCTACGCAGAAGCCCGTTTTGATAAATTATTAGAAGCATCGCCTGAGCGCATTGAGCCAGTTTGCGCCCACTATTCCGAGTGCGGCGGCTGTCAGTTGCAGCACTGGAGCACAGAAAACCAAGTCGCCTTTAAGCAAGCGGCAGTATTGCAACAGTTGGAGTTGTGGGGTGGTGTAAAGCCCAAGCATGTGTTGGCGCCTATCACGTCAGCCGACCAAGGTTATCGTCGTTGCGCACGCTTAGGTATTGATTATACCGACGGTGAAGTGACCCTCGGCTTCCGTAAGCGCACTAGCAAGCAATTGGTACAAGTGAACCTATGCAGCGTGCTTGCGCCGGAATTAAATCGTCTCTTGGAACCCCTCAAAACCTGGTTGACCGAGCTGCGCGCCGCCGAAGCAGTCACCCATCTTGAACTCATCCAAACTGAACAAAAAACTGCAGTGGTGTTGCGCCACGTGCAGCCGTTGAATGAAGTTGATTTGCAGAATCTCACTGCGCTATCCGTCAGTTTGAATTTTAGCGCTTGGCTGCAGGGTGGCGAGGCGCATCAGTTGCAGGATTTGAATGGGCAGAATGTTGATCCTCGTATGTCTTATCGTCTGCCAGATTATGACTTGGAATTGGATTTTCACCCGCAGGACTTCATTCAAGTAAACCCTGAAGTGAACACCAAAATGGTGGCGCAGGCTTTGCAGCTGTTAGCGCTCAAGGGCAATGAACGTGTGCTGGATTTGTTTTGCGGCATAGGTAACTTCACTTTGCCTTTGGCGCGTAAGTGCGCAGAGGTGGTAGGTATTGAGGCCGTGGATTCTATGGTGCAGCGTGGCCGCGAAAATGCGACCAAGTTGGGTATTGGCAATGCGCAGTTTACGGCGGCTAACTTGCTGACCATGACTGAGCATCGCCTCAATCAAACCTGCGGCAAAATCGATGCGGTTTTGTTAGACCCGCCACGCGATGGTGCCAAAGAGATCATCGACAAACTGCCGCAACTTTCACCCAAGCGAATTGTCTACGTTAGTTGCAATCCTGCAACCCTTGCCCGCGATGCGAAAGTCTTGGTCGCCGCTGGTTATCAACTAGACTCGGTGGGGGTGTTGGATATGTTCCCCCATACTGCGCACGTAGAGTCTATGGCGTTGTTTGTACGTCGCTAACAATAAGAATGTGGAGCCAGTAGATGGTTAAAGTTCGTCAAGATCACCCCATAGCGGCTGATGGTCAAGTGGATATTGAGGCGTGGATTGATCGCCTCAATAGCCACCATGCGCAGACCGAAAGCACTCGTGCAGAATTAGTGCGCGCTGCTCAAGTGAGCTTGTCCTTGGTGGAAATACACGCCGAAGACGACCACAACTGGGGTGAGGATTTTACCTGTTTCCGCATTGGCTTGGAGATGGCCGAAATTCTGGCTGATTTACAGCTCGACCAAGATGCCCTCGTCGCCGCAATTCTCTACCGTGCCGTGCGCGAAAATAAAATTACCCTTGCCGATGTACAAACCCAATTTGGCGATACCGTCAGCAAGCTGGTGAAAGGTGTACTGCGCATGGCGGCGATTAGCTATCAGCGCAAGGAGGAGGAGCGGGTGCTCGGCTCGCAGGCCACTGAGCAAGCCGAAAAAATCCGCAAAATGCTGGTGGCCATGGTAGATGATGTGCGCGTTGCGCTCATTAAACTCGCCGAGCGTACCTGCGCCATTCGTGCGGTTAAAACCGCCAGTCCCCAGCGTCGTCGTCAAGTCGCGCGCGAAGTATCTGATATTTATGCGCCGCTCGCCCATCGCCTCGGCATAGGCCATATCAAATGGGAATTGGAAGATCTTTCGTTCCGCTATTTAGAGCCAGATGAATACAAACAAATTGCCACACTTTTGGATGAGCGCCGCCTAGCGCGCCAAGAGTACATCGACAAAATGTTGAGCCTTTTACGCGGCGAATTGCAGAGTGCAAAGATCGACGGCGAAGTCTCCGGTCGTGCGAAACATATTTACAGTATTTGGCGCAAAATGAAGCGCAAAGATATTCCTTTCTCGCAGGTTTACGACATTCGTGCCGTGCGCATACTTGTGCCCAGCGTGCGCGATTGCTACGCCGTACTCGGCATTGTGCACAGCCTGTGGCGAAATATTCCGCACGAGTTTGATGACTATATCGCCTCGCCCAAAGAGAACGGTTACCGCTCGCTGCACACTGCGGTGTGGGGCCCAGACAATAAAGTTCTTGAGGTGCAAATTCGCACCTTTGAAATGCACGAAGAATCTGAACTTGGCGTGTGTGCGCACTGGCGCTACAAGGGCACAGACACTAACGAAGCTCAAGACAGCTACGAACAAAAAATTGCGTGGCTGCGTCAAGTGCTTGAATGGCACGAAGAGC
>CAZZEV010000185.1:0-6187 GCA_964653305.1 uncultured Cellvibrionaceae bacterium
ACCAGCTGCTGACGCTGCTGCTCCTGCTGCTACCGAAGCTGCTGCATCTTCTGCTGCTGCTCAGTAATACGCTAGGTACCCAGATTCGTCTGGGTCAAAAAGGCCGCCTTGTGCGGCCTTTTTTGTTTTTATAGACTTCCCACCTTAAATCGCCCTCCCCCATTTTTCACGCTAGGAACTTCTCATGCCACGCGAACAAATGCACTACGACGTTGTAATTATAGGCGCAGGCCCAGCAGGACTCGCTGCTGCTTGTCGCCTACGCCAACTCGATGCCAATGTGAGTGTGTGTCTATTGGAAAAAGGCGCAGAAGTGGGCGCGCATATTTTGTCGGGCGCGGTCTTTGAGCCCCGCGCGTTGAATGAACTCTTCCCAGATTGGCAAGCTATGGGCGCACCACTCGTAACTGCCGTTAACGCCGAAGATTGGCAACTTTTACGTTCCGCCGAAACTGCAATTCAGATTCCCAATATGGCGCTCCCGGGTGTTTTACACAATCACGGCAATTACATCATTAGCCTTGGCCGACTGTGCCAGTGGTTGGCAGAGCGGGCCACTGAATTAGGCGTTGATATCTTCCCGGGCTTTGCGGCGGCACAGGTTCTCTACCTCGAGGATGGCAGTGTCGGTGGTGTTATTACGGGCGATATGGGTCGCGCTGCAGATGGCAGTGAGAAAGGTGATTTTGTAGAGGGCATCGAACTCCACGGCAAATACACACTCTTCTGCGAAGGCGCACGCGGCCATCTCGGAAAAGAATTGATTAGCCATTTCAAGCTTGACCAAGGCAAAGATCCGCAACACTACGCCATAGGCGTTAAGGAAATTTGGCGGGTTCTGGCTGCACAGCATAAAGAAGGTTTGGTCATGCACTCCCTCGGCTGGCCCTTAAGTGAAACGGGCACCACAGGCGGCGGATTTTTGTATCACTTAAACGACTCCCACGTTGCCGTAGGTTTGATCACAGATCTCTGTTACAGCAACCCACACCTCAGCCCGTTTGAAGAATTTCAGCGCTACAAACATCACCCTAAAATTGCGCAGTATTTACAAGGCGGTGAACGCATTAGCTACGGCGCGCGCGCCATTACAAAAGGCGGGATTCAATCACAACCACAAATGTATTTTGCGGGCGGCCTACTATTGGGTGACGACGCGGGCACTTTAAACTTTGCAAAAATTAAGGGCAGCCACACCGCAATGAAAAGTGGACTCTTAGGTGCAGAAGTTATCGTCAAAGCGCTCGCGGCTGGCCGCACCCACGATTCACTCAGCGAATTTGAAACAGAATACAAAAACTCTTGGGCGTATGAAGAGCTTTATGCTCAGCGCAATATTGGCCCTGCGCAGCAAAAATTCGGCAGCCTGATGGGCAGCGCTTATGCGTTTATTGATATGACCTTGCGCGGCAAATTGCCTTGGACACTGCACAATACGAGCGCAGACCACAGCCAATTAACACTCGCCAGTAACAGTAAAAAAATAGAATACCCAAAGCCGGACAATAAATTGAGTTTTGATAAATTGTCATCGGTGTATTTATCCAATACCAATCACGCTGAGAACCAGCCTTGTCATTTGCAACTCAAGGATGTCACCACCCCCATTCGCATTAATCTTGCGCAATACGATGAACCTGCACAACGTTATTGCCCTGCAGGCGTCTATGAAATTATTGCGGCGGAAAACGGCGAAAAGAAATTACAGATTAACTCGCAAAACTGTGTGCACTGTAAAACCTGCGATATCAAAGACCCCACACAAAATATTCAGTGGGTAACACCCGAGGGCGGTGGCGGGCCGAACTATTCAGCGATGTAATTGCGACAATAAAACAAGGGGCCGCGAGCCCCTTCGTTGTTATGGCGGTATCCGTTAAGACTTAAAGCCCTTGCCTACGACATACACCTCGCGCGAACGCGGCCGGGATGCATCGGGTTTGCGAATCACAACTTTGTCGAAGCTGGTGCGAACTTCTTTTACGTACTCATCAAAACCATCGCCTTGAAACACTTTGGCAACAAAATCGCCTTTGGGTTTGAGTACGCTACGCGCCATATCCAAGGCTAACTCAACCAAGTACATGGACGACGCTTGATCTACCACAGCAACACCGCTGATATTGGGTGCCATATCAGAAATGACCACATCCGCCTTATTGCCACCAAGCAAATCCATAATCTGATTAAAAACTGATTCTTCGGTGAAATCGCCCTGAATAAAATCCACGTTTTCCAGCGAGTCCATAGGCAGAATGTCAGACGCGACCACCCGCCCTTTTACACCCACCATACGGCCTGCGATTTGCGACCAGCTGCCCGGCGCTGAACCCAAATCGACCACCAAATTTCCGGCGCGAATGAGTTTATCTTTCTCGTTCAATTCAATCAGTTTATAAGCCGCGCGAGCGCGATAACCGTCTACTTGAGCGCGCTTAACATAGGGATCGTTAACGTGTTCTTCCAACCAACGATTACTGGTTTTTGATCGGGCCATAGCGTAAAACTCAATTTGAATGCGAAAAGCCAATCATTGTATGCGTTAAAAATATATAAAACAAAAAATAACCCTATAAAAAAGGGAGCCGAAGCTCCCTGAATACACATCAAAAACGCACATCAAGATTGTCGATTAAAACACCTTACCGATATTGATCAGTTGGGTTTCGCCGCTGTGATCATTCACGCCATCGTTATCGGTCACGATATAAACTTCACCCTTGGCCATAACCGCAGCACCTTCAACCTTCTCAATGATATTGCCTTTAGCGGCTGCCAAGTTAGGCTTAATATCTTTTATCAAGGTTTTGGTAATCGTTTGACCGTCAGTCACGGTTTGCAGATTAATCTTGTACAGGCGCTTGATGGCAGCGTCTTGGCCGCCGCGATTGTCGCGCTCTAACACCATAAACTCGCCATTGCCCAAAGAGGTGATTTCAGACAAACCAACCCAACCGCCTGCATATTGAGATGCATAGGCATCCAATGGGTAGTACACAAACTTCCAGGTTTTAGCCGCTAGATCATAAATACCAATACGCGGATTAGCCTCAAGCGATGCACCAGTACCCCAAGCGCGTTGGAATGCAAGGTACAAACTGTTGTTGTACTCGGCAATACCTTCATAACCGTTGTTGGTTTGCAAGGCGCTAACCAGTGCGGGCAAACCAATCACCGATTCAATCACACCGCTGGCGCTGGTTTTGAAAATCAAGTTGCTGGATTTAGCGTCTGCCGCTGCGCCTGAGCCTTCCGAGGCAACCCAGAAACCGCCATCGGCTGCTTTTGCCAAACCTTCAGGGTCGATGTTGACTGACTTATCCGCATTGATCATGGCCGCTAATTCTGCGTTAGAGAAACTTGGCAAGCTGGCGTTAATGCCAGAGGTAGCAAACACGTTATTGCTATCCATTATCTTGGTTTCACCCACAATCACGGCAGGTTTACTGCTGATATCCAGAGTGAAAATGCGGTTAGATGCAAAGAAGCTATCTTCTACTGAGTAAAGGACACCTTGATTCATGGAGTCTGAGGCCAAAGCCGACAATGCACTCCATGGGATTGGGCTGCCGTTATCCCGGTTGGCCGATTGAATGGTTGGGTACTTTGGCGCTAAGAGGTTGTAGCTGTAAACATTGATGCCTGCACGCATAGCCACTGAGCGGTTGTCGGTCTCTGATGCCACCACCAACAGATTGCGCGATGGAATCGCAATCCCGCCTTCTGGGCCAGTCGCAGCCGGTAAGGCTTGCTTAAACTTTGGCTTTTTAGGGTCGTTTACATCGTATACAAATACCAAGCTTGAACGCTCGGAGTTAACGAACAGGTAGCGATCTGAACCATAAACCGCAAGTTCAATGTTCTCAGGCTCATTGCCTTTAGCATCCGAGCGACGGTCTTGGTAATGCCCCATGCGAATGGCAATATCATCCAACTCACTGGCTGAATCCCACACGACGTCGCCTTTGGTATTGAACACAGTGAAGCCACGGCTGCCACCATTCAAATCACCTTCGTTGGCAGTTGCAAAGTATTCGGTGTTAATCCAGCTCACACCATCTGGCTCGCGCATTCTGGCGGTTTGCGTTTCAGTAGGCTTAATCAGCGCTGGGCGATTATCGGTTAAATCGACATTCATCACATCTACGGTACCAGCAGTGAAGTGCCTAACAACCGCGCCAGTGGCAAGGTTAACCAAGACGATATGGTTGTTCTCTTGCAAGGTCACAACGGCGATATTGTCGCTGTTGATATCCACGTATTCTGGCTCTGGGTCAGCCGAGTAAAGGCTGGCCAAACCGACCAAGTTCACATCGGTCGCTGTCCATGCACTGGGTGTTGCGCTGCTGCTGTTTACAACTACCAACTTACCGGCTGGCAATTGTGGTGCTGCTGGGTCTTTCAAGGATTCGTCGCGCTCGTTTTCGATCACAACGGCGACGTATTTACCGTCGGGGCTAATGGCCACTGAGTCTGGTTGGCCGCCCATTTCAATGCTGTGAACTACGGCTTTAGTGGCAATATCTACCACTACCAATTTGCCCGATGTGTTGACGTAATCGGCAGAAGTATTCACCGCAACCAAGGCATAACCGCCCTTCACAGTTACCGATGTCGGCTCACCACCCATGGCTAAAATGCCGGTCGGTACTGGGTTAGCAGGGTCAGCAAGATTCACAAAACCAATTTGGTTCTTGGGGCTATCGGTATAAATAAGGGTCATACCATCGGTACTGGCAGCGGCAATTTCAGCCACGGTAGTATCGTTGGTGTTACAGGTAGCATTAATTTGCAAACAACTTGGCAAAGTCGCCACGCGGTTGAAATGGAGTTGACTGTTAACCGCGGCCACATCGCATTGATAAGTGGTTTGGCTGACCTCTGTGGCTTGCAAGGTGCTGTCGTCATTGGCATCAACACCTGTCTCAATTTTCAAACCACCCTTGAAGCACTGTGTATTACCAGCAGCCAAAACAGATTGGCTAACCAAGCTCTTATGACCGTTTGCACCATTACTACCATTGGTTCCATTTGTGCCGTTAGCGCCGTCTTTACCATCGTCAGCACCGCAACCAGAAAGCAGCGTTGGAATCGCGGCGACTATGGCCACGGAAAGTAGTTTTTTTAATAACGTCATAGATGTTCACCTGTTCTGTATAACGAGAAAGTTATTGGAAGCGTATTTATGAGAAGTTGGTTTAGCCGCCAAGACTGCTCACTCGATATGAACAACGCGTGAAACTTAAGTGAAGCTTTAATGACAAGCTGACGGAATCGGCCAAGTCACGTAGAATTGCGCGCTTTAACGCCACCTCTGCCGGATCACCCGGCCAGGAACTCGCCATGATTCGCATAAACGAACTCGCTCTACCCCTTGATCACCCCGCTGAAGCCCTGCGCCATGCCATTGTTGAACGGCTGAAAATCAAAGATACCGATTTGCTGGAATTCACTGTGTTTAAGCGCAGTTATGATGCGCGCAAGAAAAACAGCGAAATCAAATTTGTTTACATCATCGATCTCAAAGCCAATAACGAAGATCGTATTTTGGCGCGCTTTGGCGATGACATTCATATCCGCCCTGCTCCCGATACTAATTACTATCCCGTCGCACAAGCGCCTGAAAATTTAAGCGAGCGCCCGCTGATAATTGGCTTTGGCCCCTGCGGATTATTCGCGGCACTCACGCTCGCACAAATGGGTTTTAAACCTATCGTGTTAGAGCGAGGCAAAGAAGTGCGCGCGCGCACCAAAGATACTTGGGCGCTCTGGCGTAACAAGGTGCTTTCGCCCGAATCTAACGTACAGTTTGGTGAAGGTGGCGCAGGTTTGTTTTCTGATGGAAAGCTCTACAGCCAAATCAAAGACCCGAAGTTTTATGGGCGCAAAGTCATGCATGAATTTATTCGTGCGGGCGCGCCAGAAGAAATTATGTATGTGAGCAAACCGCACATTGGTACCTTCCGTTTGACGGGCGTGGTATCCACCATGCGCGAAGAAATTCGTGCACTCGGAGGTGAAGTGCGTTTTGAAAGCAAGGTGACAGATTTCATTATTGAAGATGGCCGTATTCAAGGCGTAACCTTAAATAATGGTGAAGAACTTCGCAGCCGCTACGTCGTACTGGCACTTGGCCACAGTGCGCGCGATACCTTTCGTAAAATTCACGAGCGCGGCGTTTATGTAG
>CAZZEV010000186.1:0-4203 GCA_964653305.1 uncultured Cellvibrionaceae bacterium
GGAGGCAGGGCAACATGATGTGGCGATTGTGTTTGGTCGTGAGGATCGCGGTCTAACCAATGAAGAATTGCATAAATGTAATTACCACGTTCATATTCCGGCGAACGAGGAGTACTCATCCTTAAACCTTGCGACGGCTGTGCAGGTTATTTGCTACGAAGTACGTATGGCCTTTCTTAAGGAAACCGAAGGTAAAACTCTGCCAAATCACACGTGGGATATGCCGCCTGCTGACTCGGGTGCGCTGGAAAATTACTACGAACATCTTGAGCAAACCCTTGCTGCGCTTGGCTTTCTCGATCCGCAAAACCCCAAGCAAACCATGACGCGCTTGCGCCGTATGTACAATCGCGTGCGCATGGATCAAATGGAGCTTAACATTTTGCGGGGTGTATTAACCGCTATGCAAAACTACGTTTACTACACCAATAAGGTGGTAGGAAGCATAGGTGTTGAGCCTGGAATTGACGCTTTGCGTGAAGCTGCCAAGGGCGTAGATTCAAAAGCTGAGTAAAACTAAGTGCTCGAAAAATGAGCAGTAGCGTTTTTAAGCGTTGGAAAACAGCTAATAGTTGAGTAAAATGGTAGGATATACCTTTTAGGCTATTCCCAGCTCAATTATTCGGTTTTTCCAATTTATTAGGTTTTCCTATGCGACTTACCACCAAAGGACGTTATGCGGTTACCGCCATGCTGGATTTAGCGCTCCATACCGACCATGGGCCGGTTAGTTTGGCGGATATTTCGGCGCGACAAGGTATTTCCTTGTCATACCTTGAGCAGCTGTTTGCGCGGTTACGTCAATGTAATCTGGTTCAAAGTGTACGCGGCCCAGGTGGTGGCTATCGTCTGTTGGGGAATACGGCGGAGATTTCGATTGCGCAGGTCGTTGATGCTGTCAGCGAGTCTTTGGATGCAACCCGCTGTGAAGGAAAGGGTAACTGCCATGAAGGTGAAGTTTGTCTAACCCATCATTTGTGGGAAAACTTAAGCGCACAAATACACCAGTTTTTAAGTGGTATAAGCTTGGCCGATTTAGTAGCGCGCGGCGAAATTCAAGCGGTTAAAGAGCGCCAAGACAGTCGATTGCAACAAGGCATTAAGCCAGAAAACCATATTGCGTTAAGCGAAATTTTGTAAGTTTTTTAGATTAGATGATTTAAATCCCGAGACCATGGCGTGACTCCTCCACCAGCAAACATCCGTAAACCCGTTTACTTAGATTATGCCGCCACCACGCCGGTAGCACCGCAGGTGGCTGCCAAGATGGCGGAGTGTTTAACGCTGGAAGGTAATTTTGCAAATCCTGCATCGCGTTCACATATGTTGGGCTGGCAGGCAGAAGAAGCAGTAGAGCATGCTCGCGAACAAGTTGCTGCATTAATAGGTGCGGATACTCGCGAAATTGTTTGGACAAGTGGTGCAACTGAAGCCAATAACCTTGCGTTAAAAGGTGCTGCCGAAAATTACCGCGAATTGCACAAAGTGGGCGGTCATATAGTTGTATCAGCGATTGAGCATAAAGCAGTGCTTGATCCAGTTGCTTGGTTAGAAGGGCGGGGCTTTGCGGTAACGCGGTTGCAGCCGAATCAAGAAGGCATTATTACTGTCGAAAATGTGCAAGCTGCACTGCGCGAAGACACTTTTTTAATCAGCATTATGCAAGTCAACAATGAGTTGGGTTGTATTAACGATATCAAGGCGCTAGCGGCTATCTGTAAAAGCCGAGGCGTTTTAGTTCACTGCGATGCAGCTCAAGCCGCAGGCAAAACTGTGGTGGATGTAAAAAATTTAGACGTGGATTTGTTGTCGCTCTCAGCGCACAAATTTTATGGCCCCAAAGGCATAGGCGCGCTTTACGTGCGCCGTGCTGCCGATGTGAAAATCGCTGCGCAAATTCACGGCGGTGGTCACGAACGCAATATGCGTTCAGGAACTCTTGCTACGCATCAATGTGTTGGCATGGGTGAAGCGGCTGAATTGGCGCAGAACAATCTTGTTGGTGATGCTCAACGTATAACTGAGTTGCGTGACTTGTTATGGCACGGTATTGCCGATCTGCCCAATCTGAAACGCAACAGTACAAGCTCGCAGTGTGTGAGTGGAATTTTAAATGTGGCTTTCGCGCAAGATGAAAGCCATGGTTGCGATGGCGAAATGTTATTACTGTCATTGCGCGATTTAGCGGTGTCGAGTGGGTCAGCATGCAACTCGGCAAGTATGTCGCCCAGTTACGTATTAAAAGCAATTGGATTAAATGATACTCAAGCACAAGCATCGCTTCGGTTCAGTGTAGGGCGCTATACCACCCGCGAAGAAATTGAATTTGCCGTTGAACATATTCGCGCAACAGTGACTAAATTGTTGCGTACTCAAAGTTAAGTTGTAATCGTCAAGAAGTAAAAAACATGTCTGAACAAGTCGAACACCTCATCAAGAAAGAATATGCCGCTGGTTTTACCACTGACATACTTTCTGAAACTTTACCGCCCGGTTTAAACGAGGATGTTATTCGTTTTATTTCGGCTAAAAAAAATGAGCCGGATTGGTTGCTGGAGTGGCGACTAAAAGCCTATCACGCTTGGTTAGAAATGACTGAGCCAGAGTGGGCGCATGTAAAATATGATGACATAGATTTTCAGAAGGTTTCGTTTTACTCCGCTCCAAAATCTATGGACGACAAACCCAAAAGTTTGGATGAGGTTGATCCAGAGCTTTTGCGTACCTACGAAAAACTTGGCATTCCTTTGCACGAACAAGCAGCGCTCGCTGGCGTGGCAATGGATGTTGTGTTCGATTCAGTTTCAGTGGTAACTACTTTTCGCGAAAAACTATTGGAAGTGGGTGTAATTTTTTGCTCCATTAGCGAAGCGGTACATAAGTATCCTGAGCTGATCAAAAAATATATGGGTTCAGTTGTTCCACAAAAAGACAATTACTACGCTGCCTTAAACTGCGCGGTCTTTTCTGATGGCTCTTTTGTGTACATCCCTAAAGGTGTGCGCTGCCCAATGGAGTTATCTACTTACTTCCGTATTAATGAACAAAACACCGGTCAATTCGAGCGTACTTTAATTATTGCGGACGAAGGTTCACATGTTAGTTATCTCGAAGGTTGTACTGCGCCCATGCGCGATGAGAATCAATTGCATGCCGCAGTCGTAGAATTGGTTGCCTGTGATAACGCTGAAATTAAATATTCCACTGTACAAAACTGGTACCCCGGCAATGCTGAAGGTAAGGGCGGGATTTACAACTTTGTAACCAAGCGCGGCGTTTGTCACACCAATGCCAAAATTTCTTGGACGCAAGTTGAAACCGGTTCTGCAGTTACGTGGAAATACCCAAGCTGCATTTTGCGTGGCGATAACAGCGTAGGTGAATTTTATTCGGTAGCGCTTACCAACAATTATCAGCAAGCCGATACCGGCACCAAGATGATTCATATTGGTAAAAATACGCGTTCAACCATTATCTCCAAAGGTATTTCTGCGGGCAAAAGCTCCAATGCTTATCGCGGTTTAGTCCGTATGAATCCTGGTGCCGAAGGTGCGCGCAATTACACGCAATGTGATTCGCTGTTGATTGGCGATAAATGTGGTGCGCATACCTTTCCTTATATTGAAAGCAAAAACCCGACTGCGGTTATCGAGCACGAAGCTACTACGTCAAAAGTAAGTGACGATCAGTTGTTTCTGTGCAAGCAGCGCGGGCTTGATGCTGAGAAAGCAGTATCCATGATTGTGAATGGATTTTGCCGTGAAGTATTTAAAGAGTTGCCCATGGAGTTTGCGGTGGAAGCTGGAAAATTATTGGAAGTGAGTCTTGAAGGCTCTGTAGGTTAATAGCTCGCAGATTCATCGCGAAAAACGAATACCGTATTAGACAAAATTATCGGATTAAAAACTTTATGTTACGCATTACTGATTTGTTTGCCAAAGTGGAAGAAAAAGATATCCTTAAAGGTTTGAGTCTCAACATTAAACCCGGTGAGGTTCACGCCATCATGGGCCCAAACGGCGCGGGTAAAAGTACCCTCGGTAATGTACTCTCTGGTCGCGATGGTTATGAAGTAACTGGCGGTTCAGTTGAGTTTAATGGCAAAGATTTATTTGAGTTGGAAATTGAAGAGCGCGCTCGTGAAGGTTTGTTTTTGGCGTTTCAATATCCGGTAGAAATTCCTGGCGTGAGCAATATGGAGTT
>CAZZEV010000186.1:4213-6163 GCA_964653305.1 uncultured Cellvibrionaceae bacterium
AGAATTGTCAGCAGTCGAGTTTATGAAGCTCGCGCGCGAAACCAGCAAGCGCGTAAGTCTTGATCCGGCATTTTTAAAGCGCGGCGTTAACGAAGGTTTTTCTGGCGGCGAAAAAAAGCGCAACGAAATTATGCAAATGATGTTGTTGGAACCAAGCTTGTGCATTCTCGATGAAACTGACTCAGGTTTGGATATTGATGCTTTGCAAGTTGTTGCCAATGGCGTCAACGAAATGCGCTCCGCCGATCGTAGCTTTATTGTGGTGACGCACTACCAACGCTTGCTTGATTATATAGTTCCCGATTATGTGCACGTGCTGGCGAATGGCCGTATTGTAAAAACAGGCGGTAAAGAATTGGCGTTAGAGTTGGAAGAAAAAGGTTACGCATGGCTTGAAGAAGAGGCTGTGTAATCAAATGAGCGATTTTCAACAACAAGCCTTACAACTTGCTGCCAAGCAACAGAGCCCTGCATGGTTGGGTGATTTGCGTGCGCAGGCTGCAAACGATTGGCAGCATGTAACTTGGCCAACGCGCAAAACTGAACATTGGAGAAATACGTCGCTCGCTTCGCTGCAAAAAAATATTCCACAAGCATGGGCCGCGACAGCAACCGGCTTGAATGTGGAAGCTGAATTTATTGCGGTCGACGCAATTCGCTTGGTGTTTGTAAATGGCGTGTTTGATGCGGCAAGCTCCAGTGATTTGTCTACGGAAGTTGTGCGCTTCTCTCAGGCGAATGAAGCGCAGCAACAACTTATTGCTAAGCATCTCAATAAAGTTGTTGAAGGTCCGCAACATTTGTTCGCTACCTTAAACAACGCTTGGTTGGACGATGGCGTTTTGGTGCACGTGCCGCGCAACCAATCTTTGGCTAAACCTATTTATGTGGTTCAGATTTCTACCCCTGAAACGCAAGCTGTATCGGTTAATCAGCGTTTGCTTGTCGTGTTGGAAGATTCTGCGCAGGCAGAAATTATTGAACACTTTATTTCTACCAGTGATGTGCAAAATGGTTTTGTTAATGCTCTGACTGAAATCGTAGTGGGTGACAATGCGCAGCTGCAACATTACCGTTTGAATCTGGAAGAAGAGAATATCCAGCATATTGGTGCGGTGCATGTGAACTTGCTGCGCAATGCGCGCATGCGTGGTTTTACACTGGCGCTCGGCAGTAAATTGAAACGCATTGATTACCAAATTAATCATCGTGGCCAAGGTGCTGAATTGAATTTGCAAGGTGTGTATTTGCCGCGCAATAACCAAATGGTGGATTATCACAGCAACGTTCAACACTGGGTGCCGCATTGCACTACCAGTGAAGTCTTCCGTGGAATTATTGCTGACTCTGCGCAAGCGATTTTTAATGGCCGCATCTATATCCACAAAGATGCGCAAAAAACCTTGGCAGAGTTAAGCAATAGAAATTTACTTACCTCTAATAAGGCTGAGATCTATACCAAGCCTGAATTAGAAATTTACGCAGATGATGTTAAGTGTGCCCACGGCGCAACCGTTAGCCAGTTGAACGCAACAGCCCTCTATTATTTACAAAGTCGCGGCGTGTCGCGTTCTGAAGCTGAAGTCATGATGAGTTTTGGTTTCATTAATGAATTGTTGGAACAAATCTCGGAAGTGGCGGTGCATGATTATTTGTTCCCTCGTTTGGCGGCGATCTTTGGTCGCGATCAAACTTTATTAGCTATGGCAGATGAATAATGGTTGTTTCGTTTGATGTGGATCGGATTCGTGCCGATTTCCCTATTCTTCATCAAGAGGTTAATGGGCAACCCTTAGTCTATTTAGATAATGCAGCGACTACGCAAAAGCCAAATGCGGTTATTGATGCAATCAGTGATTACTACCGCAATGACAACAGCAATGTGCATCGTGGCGCTCACGCCTGAGCTGATCGCGCCACAGTAAAATTTGAAGCTGCGCGCACTAAGGT